>LOEW01000143.1 GCA_001516045.1 Desulfosporosinus sp. BRH_c37 | reverse complement strand
GCATAGAAGTATTTTTCAAGGAAACAAAGCAACATCTAAAATTAGGGACCTGTCAATCAAGGGATTTTGATGCTCAAATCGCCCATATAACAACCTGTTATATTCTCTATACTCTTCTGGCTTATTTTCGCCGAGTGAACGCCTATGACTCCTTGGATGGTTTGTTTGCGGAGATCAAAGATGACCTTATTGAGAAAAATTTAGCGGAACGACTTTGGGAATTATTTGACGATTTGCTACAAGTAGTGATCACAAGCATCGCCAAGTCCGGTTTAGTGGACATTTTGGAATTTAGGAATTCCGTTGAATATGAATATTTGAAAGAGCTATTTGAGAATTCTTTTCTTAATAACCAGCTAAAAGACCTTGAAAAAGCCAGTTAAACGTTAATAACCAAAATGAAATAATAGCTTTAGGCTGCCTGGAAATTAGACAAACAAGGGTTTAGAGGGTGCAAAACTTCAGTAAATATATATCCATAGATTTACTACTAATCAGACTTATTATTATATCATGGTTTTTATTAACTAAAGTAAAGAATCCTGCAAAGTTAATAACCCCTGTAATAGCCCCCAAAAAAACTTGAATTAAAACAGATACATATTTAGCAATATTACTTCATTCCCTACTATTCTTTTTGTTTTGATTTCAGATACTACTACTACAAATAACATTATGGGCTTAGGTTTAGTGATTTTTAAGGGAAATAAACTTCCCATTATTTCAGACCTTCGATATAGAGTTAAAACGTTACTATCATAGGAAGTTATATATGAAATGAAAATCTCATTCCACAAGCACAACACAGTGCTATTAATTGACAAAGTAAAGGAGGAGTCATTTTAACGAGGATTTAAGTCAGAAAGCGTAGGATGCTATCAACCCTGCCAGAACGCCCTGCTGAAATTTGAAACTGTTCAAGACTACGATTCATATTCTCCGCAAACGGGGATATTTTTTTGGAAGAGATTTATGGAATAACTGTATTTGCATCCCTTAGCAAACAGGATAAAAGAACCAGAGTGGCAGGCTAATAAAGAACTTTTAGAATGGTTAATAGACAGGCCGAAATTTGTTCTGATACCCTCTTGACAAGGGCAAATTTTTTTATGCAACCCTTGTGACCCAATTATACTATTATAAAATTAAAATCTTGGCCCCATTTTTTTAACAGTTAGATATAATAAAAGCATATAAAGTAAAGATGTTGCGATAGACGAAATAAGATATGTCACCGCAAAAGGCTTGTATTTAAACTTTAAGAAGAAAACTAGACTGACTATTACAGCTAAAACAAAGTATAAAATGATTATGACAGTTCCTGAAAACCTAAGTGAGTTAAATAGTTTTAAATAAATAACATCAAACACTTTATAGCTGGTTAGGTATAGTAGAAAATAACTAATACCCACTAATAATCCAAGAAATATTTGTACAGCAATTATTACTCTCTTATCCATATTTCCCTCCAAAAATAATGTTTTAGACATTAGCAGAAATTATTACATGCCTACAACATACGCTAGAGATTATTTTGAACTAAATACTACATTTACATATTTTGAGCTGCTATCATCAAGCACTATTTTTAACTGGCAAGCACCTGACGATATATTTTTGGTATTCAAGTTGTAAATATACTGATTTTCTGTTTCATCGTATCTAAACAAATTACCAGTAGTAGTAGCATTACTAGTAGAAATTGCCTCAATCTCATTTTCAGGAACACCGTTAGTAATCCTAACAAGATATAATTTCGCGAAAGCATTCTCTATATATTTCCCGTCTGCATCCTTAAGTTGGAATTTAATTGGTACAGTTCTTCCTATCTTAATATCATTCAGACCATTAGAATTCAAGGGTTGAAACACACCGCTATACAAATATCCAACATAATATGTCAAAACTTTAACAGCAACATTTCCTGCATTATCTTTAGCTGTTATTGTAATAGTCTTTGTGCCAACAGAACTTGTATCAATATAACTTCCATTAGCAATCGTAGAACTTGAAGAATCTAGTCCAGATACAGTGTCTGTTGCAGCCCAATCAAAGACTACTTTTTCATTAAGTAAAAATTCCTTACTATCAATTAAAGATTTCACAGTTATATCCGGTTCGGTTTTATCAATTTTAAACTCTGTTAATGCCGCATCACTTTTATTACAATTTTTATCTACTGCTACTGCATAAATCTTATTGTTACCCTCATTTATTACATTTAGTGGAGCAGTGTACGTCTGAATTCCACTATCGTTATTTATATATTCAACCCTGTCAACTCCAGATCCATTGTCTTGAGCGTTGATATTAACCTTAACATCGGAAGTAAACCAACCATTATTACCGATAACCCCCTCAATGTTGATGCTAACTTGTGGAGCAGTCGAATCATTGCTACTATTTTGGTCTAAGACAACTGATGGCTGCACAGTCCTATCAATATTACCATCATTATTATCGTCTATCATTAATACAATTGTTCCATCAAAATCGGTATTAGAGGTAATAACACTTTGTTCTGTAACATTAACGTTATCGAATCGAATGGTTTTAATCAGATTATTGTTATCATCAAACCGTTGTAGAGTATAAGTCATAGTTCCTCTGCTTGTCCCAACTAACTTAACATTATAATTCGCATCCTGAAGTAAAGCAATCTTCTTATCCCCTAAAAGATAATAACTTCCCGCCTTTATCTTTTCTTCATACTCAGACTGATTAACTTGCCCCATATGATTTCCGCTATTATCATACACATGTAAGTCAACTGGGCATTCAATCTTTAGTTTTAGAGTCCATGTATTCTCATATTCTCTTCTTACACCTTCAACAACATTATTACTTCCATTTAGAATACCAATTACTTGATTAACTGCTTGCGCATTTTTAGGCAGGTTCGAATGTTCATCATCAATGTAATAAGTATGATCTGAATGAATTACCTCAGTTTTTCCACCAATATTTCCACTAATAACTGGAACCGTACCATCTCCATTTATGTTCTTTATATCATCAGATTCTTTAAACACGAGATTACCATTATCATCATGTTCATATTTTTCCCTTATTTTCCCTATGGTTGTTTGTTTATCACCAATAATAAAATAGGAATCCACAGATTTTAAAGTGTTAATTAAATCGAGAGAATTATGGAAATTTAACGCTTTTTCAACCAACCCGCTATTTGCCCAATTCCTAGACTTAATTAAATTCATTGTCTCATCGTAGCCAGCTAATTCGTCATAGTTATTACTTTTAAACCAATCATTATCTATACATTCTTGAACATAATACGTACTATTAAAGTCAAAATAATTATATATCGGTAATAGTTGATATACGGAACTAAGGTTTTGTGCAAGTCTTTTAATATGGCTTGCAACTGCCCAGTCATAAGGAGCACCTAAAAGTTTTCCTGTTTCAAACACATATAGGGCTTTTGGTGCACCTAGATACGGTGTTCCTAATGTTATCAATTTATTAACTTTGTTGGCATTGCCATTACTAATGTAATTTGTAGCAACTAAACCGCCCATGCTATGTGCTACAATACTAACCTTATCAACACCTAAACTATTTATAAAGCTTTCTAACAATTCTGCTGTATACGCATTACCTCTTCTCCAGTCATATCCAAAGTAATACACATCAAATCCCCTATTCCCAAGGGTTCTAAAAATATCCCCATAGTAGTCATCTAATGGCTGACCAACTGATAAGCTCTGTAACGGATATCCATTTACATCACACTCAAGTTGATTCATATCATGTTCGAGTGTTCCAAATTTATACTCATCACTCCATGACCTTGGTTTCCAAACATCATGAGTAGTCTGATTTTCATTGTTACCCTCCATATGAGAAATCGACAGGGATGTTCCCGCAATTCCAGGGATTACAATAACTACCTCGCGAGTTCTTGTTTGAAAACTACCGTTATAGGAATATGTGTGTCCCTTATCATAAGCAACAATTGTATAATCATAATTGGTATTAGGACTTAGATCGTTAAATGTACGAGTCTGTGTAGCATACAAGCCTGTAGAAGCTACAACAATGCCACTGTCATACGGCAATGATGCATAATATCCTCCACTGTTTGACATTGCTATGTTACCATATGCAGTCACAGGCACCTTCCACGTTACTGTGGAAGAATTTGATGAGCATTGAACTTGTACATCGGTAATTGGATTAATAGATACTGATGCAGGTATAAAAATATTTCTGCTTATAGTTTTTGTAGCAGTATTATCTGCTGATAAAATTACTGAATAGGTTAAATTTCTATCAATATTCGATTCTTCTATCTCAATCTGCCACGAAACCTGTTTTTCTTGGGTATTAGGCGAAAGAGTATTTAGAGATATCTCAGTTTGTTGTCCTCCAGCTAGTTTCAATCCAGAAGGTAATTCAATTTTAGCTTTTACATTATCAGCTGCTCCATTTCCATTATTCATAATGTAAGCAGTTACTGTAAAAGGATTAGGATTATAGCCTGATTCGGTCGCTACGATATTATTTGCTCCTGTTAAGCTTATAGCCAAAGGAGGTCTTAAATCTTGTTGTAATTCACTCAATCCATAATATGTAACATACTCTCTTGTTTCCCCAGGTGTAAGTGCTTTCGGATTCCAATAAACACTTACAGCACTATCACCATTACTTGACCCTGTATTTACTGTGGTCATCCAAGGATTATTATATACTCGTCCCCAGTTGGTAAATTGGACTTTATCTGGTTTGTTATTCAATGATCTTAAAAGTGTTCCTTGTGAAATAACTGTTGGATTTGTTAAGCTGTCAAAAGCCTGCCAATATTCTGGGATGTTATCTCCTGTTAATTCAGTTTCGGTACTAACTGCGCCAATTCCTGGAATCCTGAATGGAGCAGCGTCATTACTACCCAACATGGTGTCCATCATTATCCTAAGTCCGGCATCATGGTTTACTGAATCATTATTTTTTACTATATATTTTAATTGAACAGTATCATCTCTTTGAGTACTTGTACTCTTTACAATTGAAACTATCTGGTTGACACTTACATTTCCGGCCCTATATTCAGAAGTATTACTTAAATCGGTAGTGTTAGGAGTAGGGTATTGTGTTGTTGGGTTATAAATATAATTGGAACCGTCAAGCTTAACCGTCGTGTATGATGACCATGGAGACGGATGTCCAAATAGCATACGCTTGTAATTATCATACGCATTATCAGGATTACCGCCAGTTGTACCTATGGTAAATCGCCCATTGGATGAGCCTCCGTTAGCTACAACATACTCAATATAATCGTTATACATTTTACCGTTGCTATACCCTAATGTTGACACTTGAGAATCAGAACTGGCTGCGTTAGAAAGATTCTGTTTCCAAGCAGCATACTGATCAAGGTCTTGCGGTGGCTCACTTATATTTGGAATAATATTTGTATTGTTCCCAGTCTGTGAAGTCTGTTCGTTTGGTGTATTGGCTTGCTGACCACCAAGTGCATAATATGCATTTAATGCACGCCCATTTAGAATCTTATTAGAAATGTTAGGATTACTTACCGCTGTTGACTTAATTTGTTCCTTAATTTGGCTTGCAGTCATAGAAGGGGTTTTGCTCTTTACAAGTGCGGCAACACCGGATGTATAGGCTGATGACATTGATGTACCGCTTAGATAGCTATATCCATTCCCTGGAATTGTACTAATAATATCCTTCCCAGGAGCCGCAATATCAACATTATTAAGACCATAATTTGAGAATGACGCCAAGTTGCCTTGATTATCAAGAGCAGCAACTGAAATCACATTGCTCAAATTAAAATTAGCAGGATATACAGGGGATAAATCATTGTTTGCTCCTGAATTACCTGCTGCCGTTACGAATAACATGTTAGATGTGGAAATTGCATCTTTTAGTGCAATATTATTTTCTGAAGTCCACCAACTGCAATTTGCTATTGTTGCGCCGTTTGCTTCAGCATACTGGATTGCTTCAATTGCATCACTTGTATAACCAATGCCATTATTCACAAACTTGAGTGGCATGATTTTCACTTTTGGCGCTATTCCACTAACTCCTTTACTGTTATTGCTTACAGCAGCAATTATTCCGGCCAGGTGAGTGGCATGACTTTGTCCATAAACTGAAGAATATACAGTATTTGAGTTGTTGGCAAAATCAAACCCTGCAACATCATCGATATAACCGTTATTATCATCATCAATTCCGTTGTTTGGTATTTCCCTGGAATTGACCCATACGTTCTGATTCAAATCCTCATGGCTAATATCTAAATCCGTATCTAAGACGGCGACAACTACATTCGAGTTTCCTTTTGTAATGTCCCATGCATTTTCTGCGGATAGGTCTGTGTTTGAAGTTCCCGTAACACCGTTAATTGCTTGTCCATTGTTTTTGAGTGCCCATTGCTCATTATTTAAAGTATCATTTGCGGCACTCCCCAATTTTACTTGATAATCCTCTTGTGCAAATTCAACCGCACTGTTGTCTTTTAGTTCATTTAATACCAAATCAACATTTGTATTACCATCGACTTCAAGCAACTCCATATTACCTTTTTTAAACTTTTTCTTTGAACTAAGCTCTAATAAGTTGAGCTTGTTTTTAGTGTTGTTCTTTACTAAATCTGCTTTACTCTCGTCCTTATACTTGACTATAATCCTCATGCCATTTGTTTCATAAGCAGCCGCTGCTACACCAGCAGTAGAGAATCCACTTTGTGAAAATACCGTTGTCACCAAAAACGATGTGAGAACCATCTTTGTTAATAACCTTTTAAAACTACTCACAAAAATTTGCCTCCTTGTTTAAATGATTTATGATGGTACCAACAGGGTAGTATCCACCGTCCCTTTATCGAGTACTACTCTTGGTCAGCATAATCTATCACTCTTCGATTACGTGTAGGTCATTGGCATTTTTAGGAATTG
Source organism: Desulfosporosinus sp. BRH_c37 (assembly GCA_001516045.1). GTDB lineage: Bacteria > Bacillota > Desulfitobacteriia > Desulfitobacteriales > Desulfitobacteriaceae > Desulfosporosinus. The sequence continues at coordinate 35,145 of LOEW01000143.1, read as the reverse complement.
GGATAACTTCTTAGAATATCTCTTACTTAATCATTGTTTGCTAAAAACTTATAATCCCAAACTAAATTCTTGTCCAATTCTATTCTGAACCTAAAAGGAAATCAATGGATTCGACAGAACTTACCAATTTCCTTGTTCTTGTCTATTTTAGTGTCATATCGGTAAATCGCAATAAACTTTTACGTACTATTCTCCAGCACAGATCCCAGTCGACATTCAATATTGGCAACCTCCTTTACTGAAAAAATCCAAAAGAAATAACCTCCTAATAACTTAGAAGGTTAAGTTTAGTATCTTAGCTCACACTCATTTGTTCTCAGAACATGAAACCGCTATATTTTATCGAAACTTAACATAAATAGAATGTAGGGGGTGAAAAATGAGTAAGGACACAATCAGAATTGATCTTGAACTATTATCCTCCAAAGAACAACTCGATATTTGGAATACTAATGATCGAAGCAAATATAAAAGGGAAATATTCCCTATAGTTCAAGAGTAGTTATAAACATCATTCTACCTCGGCTAGCGACCTAGCCGCCTTATGACGCCAATAGAAAATTCGACATTAACCAATTTTCATCCGATGGTGCCGCGTTAGCCGCATGGGGGTCTGCCCTGAAAGCTCATTTACATTCATTAGTGGTGCCGCGCAGCGGCATGGGTCTTACCTAGTAAAAAGAAAGCCAGGGACTTGAATTTTTTTGCGAAGCTCATCTGATATGGCGATTTCGCATCCAAGTGTAAATGAGTAAAGTGTACAGCGTGAGACGTTTATTTTAAGTAGGCGTTCAATCGCCAAAGCATAAAGTGACAATTGGAGGGCATAGCGTTCCCGCAAGATCTGCTCTGGATCAGTTTCGCTATTCTCCACTCTGTCATTGCTAACTGACTGAAATGAATCTGTCTTATAGTCAAGAATTTCCGCGTGGGTTTCTTGGTGTTCGTCCCTACTAATCAAAACAACGTCTATAACGCCTTGTACTAAGATATTCGATTGGTCCTCGGACGGAAAAGTTAATGTAAAAGGAATTTCTCGGAGTATTTGCTCTGCGCTAAAAAGCCGATCTCCAAGTTGGGAGCTCAGAAACTGAGCAATCTGGATTGGTTTTAGACAATTAATTTGTTCGTAACCTAGAATTTCACGCTGATTGAGCATACTCAGAAATTCGGTAACTTTATTAATCTGTTCCCTCTCGGCCCAGGTTCGCCATAGGGTTGCCCATTCTTCAAAAGGAAGGTGTTGCATCGCCGTGTGCAAAGCAGTTCCCCGTTCAGACGCGGTAAGTTCTTGAACTTCTTGAAGAAATTTTGGCCGTTTCATGAAATCAGTATTTTTGGAAAGCGTGGGAAGTGGATTTACTCCCTCGTTAGCATGCCAGTTGTATTGACGTTTCAATTCACTGACACTGGTTTTCGCTGCTTGCCGAACAGAATTGAGGTGTGGATACTGCCAATTTAGCATACGATTGACCTCAGAAAACAATTGATCATTCGTAGTTTCCTTTTCTACGCTATTCTCTAGACTATTATCTAAGCTTTTATATAGACCTTCGTCCATGCTCTCTCTGAGATTATTGTCCTGATATTCTATGCTTGATGTTAAGCTACTATGAAGCTTGATCTCCCAGCGTGAATTGACTTCCGGAATGGCTAAGGTCGATTGTCCTTCTGTTTCGCCGAAGAGCTGTCCGGGATGGCGGGCTAACGCTGGGCCGATCCAATCCAAAAAGCATTTGGCACTTCGGAGTTGACCTTCTGGTAAGGCAACCGCTTCCCATTCTAAGGATCGATACCATTTGAGAAATGTCTTATCTAAGTTATCCATAGTCCCATAGAGGAACAATCTTTCTTTGGCTCGAGTAAGGGCAACATAAAGAATCCGCAACTCTTCTGCTAATGCTTCTTGGGCCAAACGTTGTTTGACCGCGTACTGAATCAAAGAGGGATAGCGTACATTATTTTCGATATCAATGATTGGCATTCCTATACCTAATTTGGAGTGAAGAAGCACCTTTCCTTTGAGGCTCTGCGTATTAAACGTTCGCCCCAGACCGACAACGAAAACTACTGGGAATTCCAAACCCTTGCTAGCGTGAACCGTTATGATGCGGACGACGTCTTCTGTTTCTCCTAAAGCGCGAGCATTTCCCATATCCTTACCTTGCCCTTGGAAGCGATCGAGAAAGCGAAGAAAGCGGAACAATCCACGGTACCGTGTTGCTTCAAAGCGACTGGCACGATCATAGAGTATCCGCAGATTGGCCTGCCGCTGAGCACCTGCCGGCAAAGTTCCAACATAATTCAGGTACCCAGTCTCTTCATAGAGAAACCAGAGAAGATCAGCTAGAGATGTACGACGAGAGCGTGTTCGCCAAGCCTGTAGTTTGAGCCAAAAATCCGTGATTTTATCCTTCAAGGTCGGCGCAGTATCTAAAATAATAGATGCTTTTTCCAGTCGTAGCTCTAAGGAGTCTTCATAGAGACCTAAGATTTGTTGGAAATCTTGAATTCTTTCCTGAGATAGACTTTCACCGTCCAAACCAGTCCAAACCGCAAGAGTTAAGGCTTCATAGAAATCTCCCTCGGGAAGTATCATACGAATTTTGCCTAATTCACTTCCGTTTAGGCCAACGAGTGGGGAACGCAGGACGGCAGCTAAAGGAATATCCAAGCGAGGATTATCAATGATTTTTAGCAGGGACAACATCGTTTCCACTTCACTAGCTCCGAAGTAGCCAGTCGTCGTTTCTGCATAGACTGGGATAGCGGCATTTTGGAATTCTTCCACGTAGATTGGAGCAACTGCTGAGTAGGAGCGCATCAAGATCACAATATCAGAGTATCGAACTGGTCGAAAATCCTTGAGCTTTTTATCATAAATCTGGAATTCAGCTCCTTGAACTAGGTGCTGGATCCGTTCACTGACTAGACGTGCCTCGATGCGAGCCTTTTCGAGATCTTCTGGGGATATGGAGTCTTCGGTTTCAGAGGTTAATTCAGCTTCACTATCTGAAACTCCTTCCGAAGGGGCGGATTCAGTATCTATTATTCCACTATCAGAGGAAAGCATGGCCCTCTGGTTTCTTATGCTTTTAGGGTCTATAAGGTGGACCTCAATCGGCCCTTCTGCAGTATGAATTTGCTCCTGTCCAGAAATAAAAGTTGCACCGCATTTTAAGGCCGCCTGATCGTCATAAATAATTTCTCCGGCGCCCTTGGTCATTATTTGACGGAACAGAAAATTTACCCCTTCCACCACTTCAGAGCGACTTCGAAAATTGCTATTTAGATCAATCACAATGGGAGTCTCAGAGGGATCAGGGTCACCCGGCGAACTTGGTTGCCAATGCGGGAGGGCGCAGTATTTAACAAGAAATAAGCTTGGATCGGCCATACGAAACCGATAGATGCTTTGTTTAACATCTCCAACCATAAAGAGATTGGGAGACGTCTCTTGCCTGGACACCAATTGCAAGAGGCGTTCTTGGACGGGGTTGATATCCTGATATTCGTCTACCAAGACTTCTGTAAAATACTCCTTTAATCCTTGAGCAATTAATGAAGCATCACCTTCATCCTCTAATAATCGGAGGGCAAAATGTTCTAAGTCCGTAAAGTCTAAGACATTGCGCTGCACTTTTGCCGCAGCATAGACTTGAGAAAATTCGATCACTAAGTCACCGAGCGTTTGCGCCATTGCTCCCATCTTGCCTAAGGCAGGTAGCTGCTGTTCAAGAGGATAAGCAAAGACCTCATTTTTTAAAGAATCGAGCTTTTTCTTCGCCTCATCCCTTAATTTCTTGCATTCTTCTTGCAAATTCTTTGGCAAGAACTCGTCGATTATCCCCTGTTCATCCAATCGTGAGACTCCCACTTCTACAAGTGGGAGTGGTACCCTGTGCTCTGCTTCGGTGACGAAAGCCTCCAGTGGAGGGTTTTGCCGAGCCGCCCTTTCCTGATAGGAATCCTTGGCGGCGAAGGAGGTAGACTCCCCCACCGAAGTCTCGATGTTCAACTTTAGTTGAACGAGTTCACTAACGTAATCCGATGCCAGTTCGATATTTAAATCGTTTTTAGCAACGGACTTCTTCTTTGCTTTAGAGCGTGCGGCCGGGAGCCTAGGATAATCGACAGCAGCCTGAAACTGAGCTTCGACCTGAACCCAATGCCCTTCTATTAAGGCGCGCTTTAGTAAACCAACTCGGTTCAAATCATCTTGTAAGGTGTCCGCGTAGAGGGCCGGCCCCCCCGGACGCTGAGAGATTTGTTCTGCCCGTTCGAGTAGCTTTAGACTATCACTCACCCTATCGAGTAGTCCTAAGCGAACTGCTTGACCCCAATCGCTCAACATCAAGGAGTCAATATCTTTCCACTCATAGGCCAGCTCAAGCCCTCCAAGCCATACATCAGGGTGGGGTTGACTATAAGCGAACGTAAATAGACGCAAAACATGTTCCATCAAGGGTTGATCATCACGATCCGAGCCAAAGGCATCGACAAGCTTCAAAAAGCTGAGATCAACACGTTCATATCGAGCTTCAAAGAGTTCTTCAACTACGTCCTGGCGTAAAAGGTCCGCCTCTGCTTGATCTGCTACCCGAAAGGCTGGATCAAGCTCTAGGAGATAAAAATACTTTCGAATCAATTCTAAACAGAACGAATGCAGCGTGGTAATATTTGCCCGTTGAAGAAGGGTGCGTTGGCGGAGGAGACGCTCTATTTCTCCGGTCTCTTGAGCAACACACAAAGCCTCCTCTATGGCCTTACCGATACGCTCCCGCATCTCACTTGCTGCTGCTTTAGTAAAGGTTACGACAAGAAAACGATCCACATCCACCGGTACTACCGGATCTGTGATTCGTTGAATTAACCGTTCCACTAATACTGCTGTTTTGCCTGATCCAGCTGCTGCAGCCACCAAGAGTTGGCCACGCAATGAGATGGCGGCCTGTTGCTCCACCGTCCAATCGGGGTTACTCACCACAGTTCCCACCCTCCTTTTGTATTGGGGTCTTGTTTGCCTTAGAGTGAAAGAAAGACTTAACACAGTCGTATTACCATGGATAGTCTAAATCCAATCATTTCTTCTTTTTCAATTTGTCCTCTGCTTTATTTACATTTTCAGCAACTCTAAATTTTACAATCTCTCTTATTAATTCGTACGGCAGCGGCTTTTCTATTGGAAACTGCACTGACCCTTTTGATCCTTTATATTCCGATAATTCATGTTTAAATGAATCAATTCCACTAGGAGTTGGATAAAATCCTATATGCTTTTTGCAAGCAGCAAAATGCACTAGATTTCCATGTAACGCAAAAGTAGGCATTTGATAACTTATCTTTTCTTCTGCCTCTGGTGCAGCCTCTTTGATAACTTTTCTTAAAATTTTAAGTGTTTCCTGAATCTCAAGAGGAGATTTTGAAATATATTCATCTATTGAATTAAGAGTAATTTCGTTTCCTTCCATGTTTTCTCCTTTCAATAGAACACAAATATTACATTAAGGTGAAGGCTTCTGAGCACAGCTCTTTCCAGCCTTTTGTAGTTGAGAATCTGGATATTTTACAAATAGCGTGCGATAATCCGAACTAACTTTGCCGGGAACTCTTTTAGATTTGTAATATCCAAAAATCTCTCTTTTCCATAGATTTGACTAATTACATCCTTGTCCTGGCCGATTGCAGCTGCTAGAAATGTGATTCCTTTCCGTTCATATTCAGCTATGGTCTGCTGCATGTCTTCAACTGCATAACTTCCGGAGTAGTCGTCCATTGCTTTGGGTTGTCCGTCACTTATGCTAATCAGTAGCTTTGTCTGTTGCGCTGAAACAGTTAATCGATCTGCAATAATTCTAAGAGCCATTCCATCACGGTTATTACTTCTGCCCCGAATCCCCATCAGCCTGAATCGATCATTGGATTCAATTTTATCAAAGTCGGTATAGGCAAAAATCGACATTTGCTCCAACTTGGAGGCATCCGCAGTATCACCGTAGACCAATATGGGAATATCACAAATTTGACAAAATTCATATACGGCTATCACTGCACGCTTTGCTGCTTCTAATCTCCCAAAGGCTGACATGGATGCTGACTCATCAACCCTTAGACCGACAACCATGGAGGGTGATTCTGTCGGAGGACATTTCTTGGAAAAATACCTAAAATCCCGATAAGCAACGCTGTCTGTTTGAAATTTGCTGCCATAATAATGATTCCTCGCAAATTCAGAAGAAATCTCATGTTCCAACAGCGGAAGTGTCTTTTTGGCAATTTCCCGCACGATAGGCATAAGCTTCTTACTTAGACTGGCATATTCCTGTTGGTTTTCCAAAACGTAATCTGGACGATGAACAATGAGTTTAACCCCCTTATGAATAGAATTGGACACAACCTCCCTAGCGTCTCGATTCAACTTTTTACGGAAATCCCGAGCTTTTTGTTTCGCATCCTCTGACATTATTTCAGGATTTGCCTGATGATATTTGGGAGAGCCAGCCTCTCCCAAATCTGAACTTTCCATATCGGTAGCTTCATCAGAAAGATCGGAAGAGCCTTCGTCACTATTAGCAGACTTTTTAAAGGCGATACCATTTTCCTTTGATTTGTAGTTATGGTCAAAATCGCTGTCCTCTTTATCTCCCCATGTCCTCATCTCTTCCGCGTTAGAAGAATTTCGTTTTTTTTTACTTCAATCTCAACTTCATCTAAGCCAACAAACAAACCATAGCTTTTTAGTGCTTCTTCTAATAGTTTAATTTCTTCGGAATCTGTTGTTATCTTGTAGATGACTTTATAATAAAGGGATTCTTTTGCAGAAGCACCTCCGGCAACCGCATCTACCCAGTAAAAAAATGATCGCATACCAGCTACACCTTTAATCGCATTGGCCCTGGCTGTTTTGTCCAAAAGAATAATTATATCTGCTAAAACGTCCAACACCAATAAATTCCTATAATCGGTTTTGGCTATCGCACGTTCTATCATGATTTCTTTGCTTGGCAAGTCCATCTTTTCCGTGTGCTGAACCCTGTCACGCAGTGCTTCATTTAGCGGTCTGCACCCTGTATAACTTCGGTTTGTTGTAATGACCGCTATGAAGTCAGGATGTCGGCGTAGGATTTCTGTGGGAAGGTTGATGCTTCCATCTAGCTCTAAAGCAGAGTTTAAGGCCATTAACACCGCAGCATCTCGTATAACGGTTGGTTCTTGTATTTCTAGGAGATAGCCTTTTTGATAGGCTCTGACAATTTCAGAGGGGTAGAATCGATACTCAACCACTTCAGCCTCGGTGTTTTCGGCAACCAGCATCAGTAATTGCTTCATCTTTAAGGCTGCCTGTTCCTGTGTAACTCCCAGTATGTCCATTAATATTTCCGTTGTGCTTTGAAATCCATCACTCTCATATAACGCTTTCAAAACGATTTGCTCCATAGGCTCCATCTTCTCTAATCGTTCAGATGAGATAACCGGCAAAATAGCGCCAATAATATCTGATTTATCCATATCGGCAAAACAGGTCACTTTCGTATAGGGTAGCCCTAAATCAGCCGACAATGCTTTTGCAAGTTGTGTTTTGCCAGAACCTGCATCACCCTCTAACAGAATATTGGCGATTTTCATTTCCCCGCGATTCCAGTTGCGTTTTATTTCTTTACATATTCGCAGTTCCTCTTCGCTGACCTTATGAGATAATGGCTTTTTCCAGACAAGTTCTTTTTCTACATTAGTCAGTTGTCTTGTAGGTGACAACATTCTAATACCCCATTTCTTTTAAGAGACGGGATAATACACGAAGTCGTTCTCCGATCATTTCGCCATCATCACTAAGAGCCTGAGCAAACAGCTTAATATCCTCGTCAATCAAAGGATTTTCTGTACAAACGGAAACACTCATGGCATCCCCTTGCAGCCCAATACGGTCAATCATTGTGTTCTCAGGATCATACATTTTCGGGAAACGATAGGCGTCCTGAAAATATAAGCTACTTCTGCAAATCAAAATGGCAAGGTCAAGAACCCGGTGCATAGGCAGTTCTTCTGATTGACGGGACCATTTTTCTCCGGTGTGACGCCATACTTTTGCAGAAACATCCAGTTTTCCTCTATCGTTCCACTGGGCAAGCCCCAAAGAAAGCCCCTTGGCATCTGTACTGTAAGCCTTCCGGCCATCAATATTTTCATAGTTTTCAGAAACAATAACCGGTTTATGCTTTAAACTAGTTGGGATTTTCATGATTTTACCTCCTGAATATTTTTCACCTATATTGTTTACTAAATTAGTTATCTAGTAAATTACTAGTTTAGTATAATACTTCATATATTCTACGTCAATACATAAAATACAATACATTGCAACCATCCAGTTTAGCTACTTAGGACTATAAATACCTGCTGTGGCCGTCACTGAAAAAGGTAAAACAATCTTCTGTGGTAACGGTCGTCAAAACAAATACACGAAACGTAGACATAGATCACTTCGAAAAAAGTTAGGAAAACTCAAAAAGGCAGTAGCTATTTCACTAAGTCTAATACAGATGGTCAAAAATACTTGGCTGGCGCCGAGCACTGGCCTTGGATGGCCGAGTGTCCCTGCCGCCAAGGATGTTATTCATCAGTGGTGCCGCGCAGCGGCAGGGGGGTCTGATAAGCAAAATAAATCCTTGGCTCAAAAAGAGCCTAGGATTTATTTTACGTTCATCTTCGCGTTGGATACTCATCTTTACGGGGAAACACAAAGAGTGAGAAAACTCTAACTGCATTAAATGAGTTATACATAAAATTTATAATAATGCTACCCCAATCCATAACTAAGTACTTACAATCACAATTCAAGGAATTTCGCGGATTACCAAGTGTGTAAGCAACCTAATTTTTACTCTAATCTAGCTTAAGCTTATCTTTCTTTCTATATACCATGCCAGTAAACCTAGCAATTATTTCCTTATCTTCGTTAAATATGTCAACATTATAACTAGCAATTTTCTTACTTGCCGTGATTTCTTTTGCTTCAGCGATGAGTATTTTTCCTTTGGGAGGTAGAAAAAACGATATATTTGCATTTATCCCTACAGCAACTTGTCCATACGCATTGGAGGCAGCCTCAAACGCAAAATCCGCTAACGTGAATATTACTCCGCCTTGGACAATATCTACAGCATTTAGATGCCTATCTGTGATCTCCATTTTGGCTTTTGCATAACCAGGTTTCACGTCAACAAGCTTTATTCCTACAGATGCTGCAAACCTATCTTTCTCAAAATAACTCATAATATCATTACTCATAATTTCCTCCCATCAATGCTCCCAAATATTCCATAGCTTTAACCGCCAATGGGCTAGTTTTACTTAAAAAGTCCCCCACACTTATATAGTATGACGGGACTTTTTACTAAGCATTCAGTTCTTTTTCTAAGATTTCAATCAGGCGCGCTTTGTTCGGAACTTTCCCCACCAACTTAACCACACCGTTAATAACGAGAGCCGGTGTGCTCATAACTCCATAGGACATAATTTCTTGCATGTTTTCGATCTTTTCAACGTGGGCTAGAATACCGAGTTGGTCAATGCCTTCCTTGGTTACCTTTTCTAACTTTGCACAATTTGAACACCCGGATCCTAAAATTTTAATATCCAACCTTCCCAACTCCTTCCGATATTTTTGTCTCAGTCTGACATTCTCCTGCCTCTACCGTTTGGCAAAATGCCTCATCAAAGCTTCCCCTTCTTGAAATTGTTGAGCAAGAATCCCATGGACCTTCTCCAAAATGGTTAAGACTTCAGGATATTTGACACGGTACATGACTTTTAAACCCACTTTAGTCGATGTAATAATTTGTTGTTTACGCAAAATACTTAAGTGCTGAGATAAATTCGACTGTTCTACTCCCAAATCCTCGATTAGCTCACAAACACACACTTCTTCCCCGTTCTTCGCCAGTTGTTCGAGGATACGAACCCGAGTAGGGTGTGCTAAAGCCTTAAAAAAATCACTCTTCATGGCTACTATTTTTTCTTCCATAAAAATTCCTCAAATCATCTTTTTAGATTAATCTTCCCATGAAGAAACTAATTAATAATATTATAATCTATATGAGTTGTAATATTTAGAGCATTTTTAAATTGAAAGACATACTTGCCCTATTATTATCTGGATTTAGCTATGTAGTTTTTATATGCCGCAAGCAGCGCTATCTTGTATTCTCTCTGAGTACCCTCTACGATATAATTTCTTCGAGCCACTATTTCCAACAGTTTTTCAGCAGCTTCTTCATTCACTAAGTTAAGGCTCCTTACATCTATAAAAGCCTGTTCAACTCCGATTAACCCCACCAGTTCGCCACCAACGATTAGCGTACATGTTTTGGGTGCTTTAGGGTCACAACAATTGCTCATATATTTGTGTTTCACTCCTTTCACTACATGGCAAGGATTTGTTCTTCCATAAAAGCCTCAAATCATCTTTCATTATGAAACAACCAATTAATAATATTATAATATATTTAGAGTTTATAATGCAACAATACCTGAAATTAGTGAGACATCTTAGATTAATCCTCAACCGTCCCATATCAGACTAATTCGCAACTACAATTTACCGATTAATTCTTGGCTTTTATCGGATACTACTACATGGTCCCTTATCAAGAAAAAGCTTAAAATTAGTGTAATGACTAGTGCAATACCATTAATCAGGAAAAGTGGGAGTCTTACGATTTGGATAAAAGTAATTAAAAGACAATAAAAAACTGCCAATAATTTGGCAGTCGAACTATCATAGCACTATTCAGTACTTTAGACTTCTAACTTTGCGTCACATCTTTTCAGATGGTTTGCCTTTAGTGATTTCTTTATTATTCCATACAACAATAATATCATAATTGTTTTAAAAAGCATGTCGAAATAAATTTAAGTGTGCTTTCTTCAATCCAAAATCTCCTTTTACCTCAACCCCAGCCTTAAGTGCGCAAACATCACCTCCAATATCCAGGACACATTTGCTCGGATATTGATCATATATCAAAAATCTGTTACGCTATTAATATAATTATCACCGTTGCTTATTAGGTAAGAAGATAACCGTTCGGAGGATTTTGATGGGGTTTTTTACTTTCGTTATTCTCACAATTATGTTTTGGGGAATTGCCCCTGTATTTGGTAAAATCGGTATCCAAAATGTTGATCCACTTCTGGGGCTTGCCATCAGAAGCTTTATTGTTAGTATTATTTTACTTGCAACATGTCTATTGACCGGTAAGTTTGCGAGCGTAGGCCAGGTCGCTTTTAAGGATGTTCTTTTCATTGGGGCAGAAGGAATAATTGCGTCGTTATTAGGTCAATTTGCCTATTATTATGCATTAAAACTAGGTGATATATCAAAAGTCGCTCCTATGTTTGCTACATATCCTGCCGTTACTGTCATTGTCGCCATACTTTTCCTTGGTGAAAAATTTACCTGGAATAAGTTTATCGGCCTAATAACTATTATTGTCGGAGTTATCTTAGTTAAACGCTAAATAGCTTTTAAAACTTGAAATGCCGAAACAATTTTGCTCATTTCTTCGTTTACAGGCAGAATAAATATAATGCTCAGGAATTACCGTTAATGTCATGTACAGTAATAGGTGTTTATATCAATAAAAGAGATGCTTTTGGCCTCTTTTTTAAGCAGGAAGTTTCTTATTATAAATTCGAAAGATTATTGCAGAAACTGAAAACCATATGCTAAATGAATTGATTTGCAATATTATAGAGTGAGTAGTATGCATTGTAGAAGATATTAAAAATACCCCTTAAGTAGAAAAATCAGCATCTACTTTAAAGGGTTTTTAATTAGGATAGTAACAATTATAGTAAGTTTGACATCTTTATTTTGCAAAATTATTTAATGATAAATCAATTTCTTCCCGTATTTCTTTCATTCTTTTTAATACTTTGGCTTGCATCGCATCCAGTTCTTGAGGTGACATTTGTCGTAATAGGTTATCAAGTTCATCGGACTCTAACATTATCAGTTCTTCAAGGTTCATAATCTCACCCCCCAGTGTTGATATTCTTTCTTCCTTATCGACATTCTCACACTGTCTCATTTTTAACTTTAACCCAATTTTGTCTCTCCATTGGTCGATAGGTGGTAGTCTAATGTCTAAAATTATAACGGAAAGTAACCACTGGAAAGAAGCCAAATCGACGACTCCTTCTCTGGTTAGGCATTGCCTAAATGTTGAATTTTGCTGCTTGGGACTGTAACTCCATCGCCAAACTGGCTAAGGACTGGGTGGCAGCGGCAGTCTGCGCTTGGAGAATCACTTCATCAATTATTGCCATATAGTATTTGTATTAAAGAAAAAGGCTCTCTAATTTAGAAGATACCTTTCAGTTCAAAAACAAAATGCGCTGGTGTGAGAATTTCTATCTTCTCAACCAACGCATTAATTTCATCATAATACTCGAACCTGCTAGTCACCCAATTTCAGTTTGCCCTTATAATAAGTCTCTTTGACATTTCCCGCCTTTTCCTTAGCCCAATTTTCCAGCCCCATTCTCTTGATTAGGCACAAGTTGAACACTTTAGTATTATGCGGCCTCTGGGCTGCTTGATCTGCGTAGGGATGCAAGTAATCACAGGGAAAATCGGCGCAATCACAGCAAAGCCTGATCTCCTTTTCTTGAATACATTGATAAACATAACAAGGCTTGTCTCTGCCAATGACGCCTATTATTCCAGCTTCGTTTCGGCAGCCCTGGCATACGGCTTTCTCTATTGGAACATTAAGCCAGGCGGCGACCCCCTCCCGCAGTTTTTCATCGGTGTTTGCCAGAAATATAGGGCAATTAAAGCAGTCCAATCCACAGGGTGCCGTCATGTTTTGATAGTCCATAAATACATACCTCCTTAATTTCTGTATCACTTTCGCCATTAATAAATAATTACCTTTATTTTGCTTTTTCTGTCCTATAAGAGAGACTATAACAAGTCTGATCCATCCAATCGTTCGTGAGTGAACTCGTTCAACTAAAGTTGAACATCGAGTCTTCGGTGGGGGGACTCTAACCCCACCGAAGCAGAATAAGGTGTATCACTCCCACTTGTAGAAGGGAGTCTTACGACTTGGATAAAAAAGCACCTACAGACTAAACACAAAAATTCTGTGTCTAGTCTATAGGTATTAGTTTATTTTCGTGTTAAATTATGCGTTTTTTCTGGGGCAAAAAATTATACAATTTCAACGCTCCCGTTACAACTAAGAGCACTAACCCGAAAGGTAGTAGCGCAACGGCGTACTCTACTAACGTTGGTGTATAGGCCCAAGAGTTGACAAAGACTGGCATGCCTTCTTGAAACTGACCAAGGGCTACAGGGTATGTGCAATCATTAGGCCATGAACAGTTTGATATCCTCTTCAACGTTGGTTATGCCTGCTATTCCAAAGTTCTCAACTAGGACATTCACGACATTGGAGGACAAGAAGCCCGGTAGTGTCGGTCCTAAGTGAATATTTTTCACTCCTAGGTGGAGTAGGGCTAGTAAAACGATCACCGCTTTCTGCTCGTACCAAGCGATGTTGAATGAGATTGGCAGTTGATTGATGTCTTCTAGTCCAAACACTTCTTTCAGTTTCAAAGCAATCACGGCCAAGGAATAAGAATCATTGCATTGTCCGGCATCGAGAACTCTCGGAATGCCGCCAATGTCTCCGAGGTTCAGTTTATTGTACTTGTATTTTGCACACCCTGCCGTCAGGATCACGGTGTCTTTGGGTAGTGCTTGCGCAAAATCCGCATAATAGTCTCGACTCTTCATGCGTCCGTCACAACCAGCCATGACGAAGAAGCGCTTGATAGCTCCAGTTTTGACTGCCTCGACGACTTTATCAGCTAAGGCCATAACTTGATTGTGGGCAAATCCCCCGACGATTTCACCCGTCTCGACTTCCGTCGGTGCTGGACAACTCTTAGCATGGACGATTAGTGCGGAGAAATCTTTGGGTTTTCCGTCCGAGCGATCTGCGATGTGCTTAACTCCTTCGAAACCAACTACACCTGTCGTATAGACGCGGTCTTTATAGGTATCTTTAGGCGGTACAAGACAGTTGGTGGTCAAGAAAATAGGGCCATTGAAGGAATCAAATTCTTTGTCTTGTTTGTACCAAGCATTTCCGTAGTTGCCGACAAAATTGTCATACTTCTTAAAGGCAGGATAGTAGTGGGCCGGAAGCATTTCCCCGTGTGTATAAACATCCACCCCGGACCCTTTCGTTTGGATGAGCAACTCTTCGAGGTCCTTCAGATCATGGCCACTGATCAGGATGGCAGGGTTGTTTCTAACCCCGATATTTACTTTGGTGAGTTCTGGGTTACCGTAGGATGTGGTGTTAGCCTTATCTAATAGGGCCATGACATCAACCCCGTATTTCCCGGCTTCTAAGACAAGAGCCACGAGATCACCGACCGCGAGCGTGTCATCAAGCGTGGCAAAAGAATCGTCTTCAATGTGTGATGCAAGTCACGTCTTAACGAGAATAAAGTCACACCAAAATAATAAGACGACTTTCGTCGCCTAAGTGTAATGTATTTCTTTGATGGTTATGTTGAAGAAAATATTCATAGATAGCCTATTTAATCAGTTTGGAAAGCTCCCTGAACAGAGGTGTACCCGCTTGCTTCATCAAATCAAAGAATACTGTTTCTGTGTTAGTAACTACTGCTCCCATAGACGACATAAGGGATAACCCGTTAAGGTAATTTCCCTTGGTTCTTGAACACACCGCATCACCCACTACGAAAACCTGGTAACCATCAACTAATAAATCCCTTACCGTTTGAAAAACGCAAACATGGGTTTCCATTCCGGTAATAATGATCTTTTTTCTTCCTAGTCCTTTTAATGCCGTAGTTACTTCACTTGTGCAGCCCGAAAAGGTCATCTTTTCGTAGGTTAGCGATTCCTCGAGATTGTTTCTCACTTCTGAAACGGTCTTCCCTAGGCCTTTTGGATATTGTTCTGTGACGACTATCGGAACCCCTAATTTTTGGGCGAGGGAAATTAATATATTGGTGTTCTGAATAACCTGTTCTCCGTATTTCATAGCAGGAACTAATCTTTCTTGGATATCTATTACCAATAAAACGGTTTCTTCCCCTATTAGAACGTATTTTTTCAATGTTGCCACTCCTCTAAATAAAAGTATGTTTCCGAGTAGTTGTGAAGTAAATATCTATTGGCAAGAACTTACAAACATATTATATTCGTTCTTTCAGCATCTGAGACACCCCCTTGCTTTATTGTATAGTCAACATAATAAAGCAAATGATTACTCCAATCAAATTAAGTAGTCTGATCATACCACCCAAACTTCCAAAACAAAATGCGTTGGAGTGAGAGAATTTCTATGTTCTCAACCAACGCATTAAATGATGTTGTTCACTTTTGACCGTGCCAAATTCCAATCAAGAATTACCAATTAGAACACTTACATTTCGGGTTAAGGAGGAATTAGAAACTACTGACGGCAGCGCATGGCCATGATGTTCTATACCCGTAAGCTCTTAGTAAGTTGACATATGGAAATTGCAAAGGCAAAATTAGCTCACAGTCCTTGTTAAAACGGAACATTTAGCTATCAATTACTAAAAATCACAGGATCGATGTACGGTCTCTTAAAACTTAATAACTGGCTTAATCGTTATTCCATTTTTGGAGTCTTCAAAAGCTTGGTTAATATCTTCAAAGCTATAGAACTTAATGAGTTTATCTATCGGGAATCTACCCTCTTTATAAAACTTCACAAGTGTCGGTATAAATAACTTTGGAATTGAATCCCCTTCTACTACTCCCACCAGAGTTTTACCGAGACCCATTACAGCATACTGGAGTTTAATGTTAAACTCTGTTTCTCCGCTCGCACCAACGATTGCACATGTTCCTAAGGGTTTCAGACAATAGAGCGCCTGATTAACTAGCGCCGGTGAAGCAGTTGTATCCAGACTATAATCCGCACCTTTGCCGGTGATTTTTGTAATTTCGGCGACCGTATCCTCAACATCGTTACCGTTGATTACTTGCGTTGCCCCAAGCTCCTTGGCCAGCTCAAGTCTAGACGGCACGACATCAACACCAATAATTATCGAACAGCCTGCAATTTTCGCTGCCATCAAAGCGCTAAGGCCAACTGCACCGCAGCCAAATATGACGATGGAACTTCCCGCTTCTGGCTTGATTTTATTGAGCACAGTTCCCGCACCCGTCTGTAACCCACAGCCTAGAGGACCCATTAGGGCCAAATCAACATCATCATCTATCTTTACGGTATTTCTTTCATCTGCTATAGCATAGGTGGCGAAGCTGGATTGCGCAAAAAAGGTTGAGAGTTCTACTCCATTTTGCGTTAAGCGTTTAGTGCCATCTTTATATACCCCACAAAAGCTAGTCGGAAAGGATTGCTCACATTGACTGGGATGACCAGTCAAACATGCTTCGCAATTTCCACAAGAGAAGACAGTTAATACGACATGATCACCTGGCTTTAAAGTTCGAACGGAAGAACCGACTTTTTCAACTACTCCAGAGCCTTCATGACCAAGAACGGCGGGTAGGGGTACAGGCATCTCCTGGTCTCGAGCAACAGCATCCGTATGGCACACGCCACAACCAACCATCTTTACAAGAACTTCACTTTCCTTCGGTTCGGCAAGTTCCACTTCTTCAATTACAAATTTTTGTCTAGGGGTATGAGTTACAGCTGCTTTAATCTTCATATTTATATCCCTCCATATTAATTCAACTCATCAACGTGATTATGTTCTGATTGTTTAGAAGGGAAACGGGGTTTTTTTGGTCTTAATCGTAATCCATTTGAGTTCCGTATACTCCTCAATGGAAAAATGACCACCTTCCCTCCCCATACCACTTTCTTTTACACCACCGAAGGGAACCATCGGTTCATCATAAACAGTGGAATCGTTAATATGAACTGCTCCAGATTCCAGTTCCTCAGCCACTTTAAATGCCAGGGAAACATCTTGGGTTATTACTGCCGCTGATAATCCGTAACACGTGGCGTTGGCGATTTCAACTGCCTCATCAACACTTTCAACTGGGATCACAACTGCTACCGGGCCAAATGTTTCTTCCGCAAATACTTTCATCGAAGGATTTACGTCCGCTAGAACAGTTGGTTGATAAAATAGACCTTGATGGGTTCCGCCGGCAACTACCTTAGCTCCCTTAGCTATTGCATCAGTAACGTGAGAGTGCACTTTTTCCAATTGTTGATTTGTAATCAACGGACCGATTACGCACATCTGATTTTTCTCAGAGCCAATAGGAAGCATCTTCGCTTTAGCACTGAATTTGGCTAAGAACTCTTCATACACAGGACGTTCTACAATAATTCGGGAATTGACCATACATATTTGGCCTTGATGCATAAAGATGCCAAAAGCAGCCGCGTTTACAGCGTAATCAACGTCTGCATCTTTGAGAACGATTAAAGCGCTCTTGCCTCCCATTTCCAGACTTACTTTTTTGAAAGTTTCACTTGCCGTCCTGTTTATGTGGCGTCCAACCTCTGTAGATCCAGTAAAGGATATCATTGCTACCCTCGGATGAGTGGTTAGAGCATCTCCAATTTGAGAACCAAGCCCACTTATTGCATTAACCAGACCAGCAGGAACCCCTGCTTCAGTAAATAATGTCGCTATTTTGTAAGCAATTCCTGGTGTTTCGCTGGACGATTTAGCGACAACTCCATTACCGGCAGCAACAGCAAAAGCGGTTTTTTTGGTCAGTAATAAGAAGGGAAAGTTAAACGGTCCGATAGCTGTAATTACTCCACGCGGTTGTCGGACGGCCATAGACACCATTCCATCCGTTTCGGCCGGAAAGATCTGACCAAAAACACGTCGGCACTCGCCGGCGGCTGCTCGCAGGATATCCACTACAACTCCTACTTCATACTGAGCTTTAGGCACGGCCGACCCCGATTCAGCACACAGAAACTCCACATAAGAATCAAAATTTTGCTCCAAGATGCTGGCTGCGCTCAATAACACCTTTTCCTTAGCTGAGGGCAAAAAGTTCTGCCAAACTTTTTGTGCCTGAACAGCAGAAAGCACTGCATCATTAACGTCCTCAAATGTAGCTACGGCAACCTCAGCCAGAAGTTCCCCTGTCCACGGGTTGAAATCTGGCAAATAATCCTTGGAACGCGGTTCTACCCATTTCCCGCCAATAAAGAGATCAAACTTTTGCAGCATTTCTTTCCTCCTTCGTAAAACTCGCTCTAAAATTTTTTTAATTTTCTATTAATTGTGATTAGAATAGCATAGCTATCTGTAACAATCTACCGTTGATTTAACGGAAATCAGTTTCTATTTCCGTTGCTTCCTCAGGTAAAAATAATAATTCTAAAGAGGATTTACTTCACTATTTATCGAATATTTAAAATAATCTTAAAAATATCTAAATTCGACTAAATAGCTACGAAAAATACTCGAGAGGTGAACAGATGCGTGCTTCAGATTTACGTATGGAAGAACTTGTTCAATTCCTACCCGAAGAAGGCAAAATTCTTTTAAAAGGTTCTCGTGTTATAGTCTTCGATGTTGCTGCCCTGGGAAAGCTGCGTAAAGATTTAATCGATACTTTGGGTATGGATAGGGCCAAAGGTTTTCTCATTCGCTATGGCTGGTCCTGTGGTTTTGAAGCAGCCATGAGTATCAAAGAACAGTTTCAATGGGACAATGAGTTGGAGTGGATATATGCAGGTCCCACCATGCACACTCTAACAGGGTACGCCTTTGTGCAGCCCAAAGTTATTGATATTGATCGCAAGAAGGGTACATGGTTACTAAGTGGGAATTGGATTAATTCCTTTGAGGCTGAACAACATGTACAGCATTTTGGTTTACATCATGAACCGGTATGTTGGCTTTTGGTCGGATATGCAGGTGGTTATGGATCTGCTTATCTAGGTAAAAAGGTTATTTATAAAGAGATTAAATGTATTGGTCAAGGTGATGAGAACTGTACTTTCATCGGTAAGACAATTGAAGATTGGGGCGAAGAAATAATCCCTGAACTTGCCTATTATGAAGTAAATAAAATTAGTGAAGAACTAGAAGCCGCTTATCACAGGATTAAAACTCAGAACCAGAATTCAGAACGTATAGTCACGATCCATGAACGATTAACCCAATGTATTTTAAAAGGTAAAGGTGTAGAAGATATCACCGCTAGTCTTGCAGAGGTAATGAACTGTACAGTAATTCTGGAAGATCGCAGTCTTGTCCCACAATCCACCTGTTTTCCAGAACATTCTGTTACAAGAGAATTACTAACCCCTTATCTTGCAATGTTGACCAGCCCTTCTTTTAAAGAAGCTTCCGCTTTTTATATTGAGCAAAAACGTCCTTTTCAAATAGTAGATCAATATTCAGATACTCCAATTTATCGTTTGGTTTCACCTATTCTTGTTGGCAGTGAATTACTAGGTTATATATCCTTGCTTCGATCTGACTTGCTCTTTTCAGAAATGGAAAATATTACCCTAGAACATGCAGCAAGTGTTTTTGCACTACAAATATTAGAAGAAAAGAAAATTTCCGAGGTCGAAAGGCGGTTAAAAGGTGATTTTCTTGACGACTTGCTATCAGGAAATTTTTCCGACCCTACTTATATCATTAACCGGGCGCGCGGACTGGATTATGACATCACCCTTCCTCACCGAGTGCTGATCTTAGATATTCAGAACTTTACTCAACTTGCAAACTCTTTCAGGCAAAATGAAAAACGAATCTTACAATTCAAAACAGAGCTTGTTAACACAGTTCAATCCTATCTGGATCTTTTAGGTAAAGGAATGGTGGTCAATAAAAGCGATAATATTATTATGCTTGTCCAGCAAAACAAGCCGGATAGCCCTGAAACTGTGACCCGACAACTATCCGAAGATATCATAAAACAAGTCTCTCTACTGTTTCCCAAAGTTGCGTTATCCGTAGGCATCGGGAGTAGCTGCACAGACCTGTTAGGTTTTCACCATTCCTTCCTATCCGCTCAAAAGGCCATAGAAATTGGAAAAGCCCTAAAAAAGAAGAGCAAAGTAATCTCCCTTGAGCAATTTGGTGCTCATTCCCTGCTTTTTAGCGCAATCAACCCAACAGACTTACATCGCTTTGCTACCGAACAAATTGGACCACTATTTAAATACGATGAAACATATCAAACCCAACTTATACCTACGTTACAAAATTTTTTAAACCACAATAGTAATATTGAAGGAACCGCTAGATCCATGAATTTGTCAGCAAGTGGTTTAAACTATAGATTACAACGTATTGCAGAGATTACTGGGCAGGATCCGAAAGACTCTCAAGCCTGTTTCAATCTGCATTTAGCAATTAAGATTCTCCAGTTAGTAGGAGAAGATATAATAAAGTCATAACTATTTCTCGCTATGACTACGCTGAAATCGCCATTAAAATACGTTAATAAAGCCGTGACACATAGAAAATGCCACGACTAAGAAAAATTAGTACAGATGTTTTCTTGTTCAGCTTTGCTTACTGAAATGTCTAAACAGCAAATTTGCCTGAAGTTTATTAGAACATAAGCCATCATCGTCAATATAAGTATTAGTCATCAAGCTCTTTTCTAAGGCATTTTTAATAATGCCAATTCCCGCACAACTAGGGCCTAGCATGTTTACACCTACCAAATGTTTACCATTCCAAGCCATATGTATATAGGAATCAGTATCTCGTAGTATCTCCTCCCTGCTACCATTTCGAAGATCGCCCAAACCTGTAAATACCATATCCATGAAATGTGTAATATTGTGGGGGATATTACCTCGATAAAACTCTTCCCGACCAGCCATGTTTCGACCTGCTATACGGCCTTGATATCTTGCATTAGGCAAAAGTCCTATGATTTCTTTCTCCCCAGTCATAAGGTTTGTACCCTGGGCAACATCCCCAGCCGCAAATAAATCTGGATTGCTGGTTCTCAACTGATCGTCAACTAGTATACCTTTATCGACTTTTATCTGGTCCATGTTGATAAAACTTAGATTCGGACGAACTCCTATACAGATTACAATTAGATCCGCTTCTTCAGGATCGTCACTTTCGGAAAAATGGGCGCATAATCCCTGGGAGCTTTCCTCAATTCCTTGAAGAGCTGCCCCGAATCTTAGTTTAATACACTTTTCTACGAGCCGATTTTCGATTATCTTCGCACATTCAGGATGCGCCGCTAAAGGAAATAGATGAGTTGCCTGATCTGCCAGACACACCTCTAACCCGGCATTATAAAGTAATTCAACAACTTTAATTCCGATCATTGAAGCTCCAACAACCAGAGCCTTTTTGGGTGAATCTTGCAAAGCTTTACGTAAACACTGAGCATCCTCTACTGTTCTCAGAGTATATACTCGATTGTTAGTTATACCCTCGATACTTGGAAGGAACGGGCTTGAACCTGTAGCCACCAGACATTTGTCATATTCCAACTTATATCCAGCTTCATTTCTAATAATCTTGTTTTCAGCATCTAATTCTACAACTGGCGAACCTAAGTGTAATTCAACATCATATTGCTGATAAAAATCCATATTGTTGCCAAGCGGAAAAAGGTTTTCAAAATCGATTTTACCTGCAACATAATAGGTTGTCAGCATTGGATTATAAGAGGGCCAAATACTGTTTGTCATTAAATGTATTTGGCCCGCGTAATCATTTTCTCGCAAAGCCTTGATTGCTTCAATTGCTGCACATCCGTTACCGATTATACACATTGTCCTTTCAATAGACAAATATCTTTCACCACCTTTTTTGTTAACAGTCTAAATAGATTTAATAAGCGTAAAATTCGATTGAATCAAATAGCAGTTTCTAGTACCAGTTTAGCAGCAGCTTTCTGCTGTTCATTTCTGCTTAACTCTGAGACTTCTCCATATCGTAGAGCTTTAGACGGACAAGCAGAAACACAGGCTGGTTCTTTCCCTGTTTCTTGAAAACGATCAAGACATAGATTACACTTCTCCATTAAACCATTTTCTCCGTATTGGGGTATGCCAAAAGGACAAATCTGTAAACACATCCTACAGCCAATACATTTGCTTTGTTCAATTAAAACTCTGCCGTCTTCTTTATTTTTGGAAATTGCACCCATCGGGCAAGCAATGACACAAGGTGCATCCGCACAATGCATACACGATAGTGAAATATAGTTAATTGATTCTGTACCATATTCGCCCTTCTCCACTTCAATAACTCTTCTCCATACTGGTGACGTCTGTTCAACGGCATCATCAATATTATGCGGTGCCAAATCGTTTTCCTGTTTACAAGCTACCTGACAGGTATAACAGCCTACACAGCGATTAATATCGAAGTATATTGCTTTTTTACTCATTTCTAGCCCTCCTTTTGGACTTTTTCAATTTTTGCCAAACATACTGTGTAGTTTTGTTGGCTAGATATGGGACAAAACTTATCAGCTATACCTAATTGATTATAGTTAGCCTCTGCCCACCCACCAGGAATGTAGATTGAGTTTGGTGCAATAGCATTGGTTATCTTAACTTGAATAGTGATTTTACCCCGTGGTGATTCTACTTCAATCCAGTCATTTTCAGTAAGTCCTAGTTCTGTAGCTTTTAACGGATTGAGCATAGCAGTGGCCACAGGTCTCATTTCTCTTATCCATGGGATTGTACGTGACTGACAATGAACATACATAGGACCTGGTCTCCCTGTAAAGCAGATCATAGGGTACTCTTTGGCAATTTCCGGTGTAGAACGATGATTTTCAGCACCTTCAGTATAGAGCGGCAGTGGATCGTAGCCTACGTGCTCGAATATCTCTGAATACACATGTGCTTTGCCGCCAGGAAGGGCAAAGCCTCCCTTTTCATATTTTTTATATTCTATATCACCAAATTGTATCCACTTATCTGCTTTATCAAGTTGTTCGAAAGTAATTCCCGAAGGCTTTAAGAACAAATCAGTATAATAAGCAATATCTTCACTGGGAAAATGCTCCTCAAAGCCCAATTTACTGCCAAGTTTGGCACATATCTGCCAATCAGGCAAGGCTTCACCAACCGTCGCAACTTTTCTTCTCAGCCTTAAGTAAGGATACCAACGATCCCATTTAAAATATTCTGGCTCCGTCTTTTCAAGATATGAAGCCGCTGGCAGCACAATATCTGCCAGCTCCTGAGCCGTTTCAGACATATAGGGATCAATAACAGCAAAAAAATCTAGTTTTGCTAAAGTTTTCTTAGTTTCCTTCGTATTGGGAAACATCACCAAAGGATTCCCCCCCATGAAAATGGCCGCATTTATTTCCCCTTTATTCATTTGATCCATCACATCAGGAGTGGGCAGACAGGCATGAACCATGTAAAGTAATGGATACGTGCATCCGGGCGGATTGTACTGAGGAACATTCATTAACTCAACAAAAGGTGGGTATTGCTCGTCTGGATTTACTAGTTTATTTAAGGTAAATTCAGAGTTTAGTTTGGGAGACATATTGGTGAAGAGATCTCCACCTGGTGCATCAATATTTCCGGTTATGAGACTAATTAGAGCAATGGCACGAGCTGTCTGAGTAACATTAATCCTTCCTTCCAATCCATGGCCGGCAAGGATACATACTCCCTTAGTTTTTGCTAATTCTTCTGCAAATTGTCTTATGGTATTGACAGGTATGCCCGTAATTTTTTCTGCCCATTCAGGTGTATATGCCTGCTTGTCCTTATTTTCACCAAAAAGATGCGGTCGCAATTTATCCAGCCCCGGATCATTTGTATATTGGTTTACAAAATCATGATCCCATAAATCTTTTTCAACAATTACATATAAAACCGCTAAGGCTAAGGCTAGATCCGTACCTGGTTCTATACGGATATATAAATCTGCTTTAGTTGCTATGTGAAAATGTAAAGGGTCGATGACAACCAACTTTGCTCCCTGGTCCTTTGCATCAAAGATGCTGTGAAGCTGTGTTGCTCCGGAAAAAGCAGGCTGCCTTCCCCAGCAGACAATCATTTTGGTATTTTCATAATCTGGATATAACGGCATACCCCCGTAAGTCAAAGCCTGACCAATAAGGCGAGGTGCAAAACATTCTGTAGTTCCCATTGCTACTTCAGTTCCAAAGGCATGGGCTAATCTTTCATACATGTGAAAAGGGAACCCCCATCCTGATCCTTGACCTTTAAAAAAGCCAACTGACCTAGGTCCCTTTTCTTCTTTAACCTTATTAAAATTAGTGGCAATCTCTTCTAGAGCCTGATCCCAACTAATACGTTCCCACTTGTTTTCTCCTCTTTCACCAACCCTCTTCAAAGGATACTTTAACCGATTTGGATCATTAACTAATTGTTTGCCCCCTAAAGCTTTTGAACAAATTGTTCCTTTAGTTCTTGGGTCTTCAGTAACACCTTCAATTTTGTTAATCTGGCCATCTTTAAGAATCACTTTGATAGTACAGCTATTGTGACATGCACCACAGACGGTCTGAACTTCTTGTAGGTTTTCGCTCATCTAAATCCCCCCAGTTGATTTGATAGTGTTCACTCTATCCTCACTAAGGAATACCACCTTCTACTTACCTGCCAAAAAGTAATAGAGCTCACACGTGACTAAAGTTTCTATTTATTCATGCTAATAGGACTTTAATTTCATAATAGCATGATAATTCACAATATTCTACTACAATAATCCCCATCAATACGACATATTCTTTCCAAAAAGGGAATTATACCAACTCTTCCACTCAAAAACAAAATGCGCTAGTTTGAGAATTTCTATCTTCTCAAACAACGCATAAATATTTCCTCATCAAACTTTTCAAGCAGTAAATCAGGACAGCCCCTCTAGGTTTATAATAATATCCTAGTTCTCAATAAGTTTCTTATCCTTGTCCGAAACATAATCCTTGCCCTCGAGTAGGACTCCCAAAGCGGTAAGTACAACATTTACCGTGCAATAGGAATCGTGCTCATCTGTCGAACAGTCATCACAAATACTTTGTACCTCTGAGAAAGCTTCATAAAGCTCTATGTTTTTATACCGCTCAGGGATTAATGGTACACTTCGAAACATATCCAGAATATCCTCAGGAATCTTATCATTGAATTTTTCCCCAGTCTGAGCGGATAAACTAAGAAATCCTTTCGCCATGAACAATTGGCATAACGCAGAACATACACACCCCTGCGCGCAGGATTTATCCATCTTTGAAAAGGCCTTATAGGCACTAAGCTTACTAAACCCTTTACCCGCCATTTCCCCACCCCTTTCTTACGTTTAATTCAGATAATTCCTAATGGCTACTTAACAATTGTATTGCTCAGAACTACTTCTTCTACTGCCTTCTCAAATTGTTCAAATCCCGTTTTCTCTAAGACATGATAAAGACGGGCTTGGGCTCCTTCGCCAAGTTCAGCCCCAAGTTCCTCCACCAATGATGCATAAGTTTCTAAAATTCGTTTCACAATAGGGATAATCTGTTCCCTGATAATTCCTTTACGTATCAACTTTCCATGTTTCGGGTTAAACCCTGACTCTGATCCACCAAGCCAAAGCGAATATTTTCCACGTGGCTCTGCCATCAATCCAAGATCATTGCACTGAACGCCAGTACAGTTACGTGGACAGCCAGAAATCCCAATTTTAAAATCCCAAGGAAGAATTGTCCCGTAAAAAGCTTCATCTAGCTCATTGGCAAGTCCTAATGTATCTCCACGAGAGTTTGGTGAAAAACCCTTTCCCGGGCATGCCGCGATGTTCCTAACGCTCCCATGCAAATTTGCCACTCGAAGACCGGCCGCGTGAAGCGATTCCAACGCTGCGCCAACCTTTTCTTTTGGAATTAGGAGTAGCGTAGCCATGCGACGGGTGTTCTTAATGACGCCCTCTTCCCCTACAATCTCAGCCAAAACACGTACCTGTTTCCCTGTCAAAACCCCGCCAGGGGAATTCACGAGAATTGCAACGATCCCGTTGGCTTGTTCAGCGATGCCCCAATGGATTCCGCTCTCACATTCTACCACTTCACCTGTCCATTGAAAATTATTATCTCGTTGAAGTTCGGTCATGAATCTTCTCCTTTCAAATACTTTTTTAAAATAATTTCTATATTAATATTTCTATAAAATTCCAAGAAATCCTTCTCTTTAAATTATAATAAAACAATTATTCTTATAAATCCATCCTAAACCGCCCTAACCTCTAACCAGCCTTTAAAAAAAGAACCTGTGAAAAATTTCCTCACACTTACTGCTACCAAGCTTTAGCTAATACCTTTTCAATAAATATCCTTGCGATTTCGGGATCAAACTGGGTACCAGCGTTTTTTCGAATTTCTGTAAGGGCTACCTCTTCACTCAAAGCCTTCCTGTATGGTCGTTCACTGGTCATTGCGTCATAACTGTCAGCAAGAGCAATAATTCTTGCCACCCTTGGGACAGCTAATATTTTAAATATTCAGTGTATTTATAATATTATTTTATTTGACTCAAAAAAGAAAAAATCCTTCTTGATTAAATGTTTTTAATACAAAAATTCTTATACTGTAGGCTCTGTTTCCGCTAACTTCAAAAAAGACTGTTTCTGGACCAGTAAGCACTACAGCTACTTTTGAATCCGGTAAAAATTTCTTCTCCATAGAATCATCTAAATAAAGGCCTGTTGATTTAACATGTCAGACCTTGGCACTTCGGATTAAACACACAAATAGGTCATATTCAGAGAAATAAAAACAGGCTAAATGGTTGCCTCGGGCGCTTTAAATAGATCAGGTTTCTTATTGTTCCGTATTTTGGTTATTGTTCTGCAAGCATTTTCTTTTATAACATCTTCTACACCTATAAAATGGTTCGCTATCATCACAAAGCTTATAGTCACCACCTCCAATTTGTATTCTATTCCCATCTACTAATGATTTTGCCAGTTTTTTGCGAGCATCATTATAGATTCTTTGTATTGTTGTACGGGCAACATCCATTTTATCAGCACACTCTTCTTGAGTCATTCCTTCTAAATCAATAAGCCTGATTGTCTCATATTCATCCACTGTCATAGCAATAATTTCGCTATCTATCTCCCCGACGTTAATTGGTCCAAATAAATTGTTTTCTGGTAAACAACATACCTTTTTGCATTTTCTAGGTCTTGGCATTTTTTTACCCCCTAATAATTAGTTATTGACATATGCCCCTTTATGGATTTAATATATTATGTATAGTTTATATGTTAATAACGTCAAAGGAATAATGCTACTTTAATAAAAGTATATTCACAAACACATTCTGAAATGGGTGCGAAAATCATACTTGCCGGCAATATGGGTGAGGAGCAGTAAGGGTTTTAATTGTTTATGGCAAATTATCTAAATATTCCTTCAGTAGACCATTTTATGTTCGAATTTAATTAATAAGGGGGATAAAATTTATGGCTAATATTTTAATAGTTTCCTGTTCTAAAATTCGTGATGTAAGTTGTATTGCTTGCCTGAAATGTTTTAAAGCCGCTGCGCACAAAGAGGGTGAATTTGCCAAGTATGATTCCGTTCAGATTGTAGGTCTCAGTGGTTGTGGTGATTGCCCTGGATTAGTTATGCCAAAAGTTAGCTTAGTTATGGAAATGGCTGATTATTTGTTGCAGGATATAGATGCTATTCATATAGGGACTTGTATGGTAAGGGCCAGAAACACTGCCGCCTGTCCTATTGACCTTGACGGTATTAAAACGAAACTAGAAGGAAAATTCGGTAAGTCGGTAGTAATGGGTACACACAATTATTAATAATTGACAGGTCCTTTTCTCCCCATGCCAACATAGAAGGTGCCTTGATTGGACAACCTCCATTCTCAGATACGAGCCATCCAATTTATCCGTGAAGAGAGTAGCTGACGTTATATACTATATTTTATATAATATAGAAACACAAGTCCCATAGCTTGATGCGTCCAAATATTAGCAGGTGTATAATACCTAAAATGTCATTCATTAGTGATGCCGACTGCAATATAGCATCACTGATTAATGACCCTTAGTAACTTTTTGTAAGAATAACTTTCCCTTATGGTGCCTTGAATTGTCGACTACGGAGGGCCAACCTGCATCTCAAGTGAACTAGTTCAACTAAAGTTAACATCGAGTCTTCGGTGGCATAAGTCTCCAGTGGAGACTTATGCCGAAGGCGCCGATCCACAGACGAATACTTTCGCGCCGTAGGATGGAGTCTACCTCCTTCGCCGCTAAATGTTTTCCTATCGGGAAGGCGGCTTGGCGAAACCCTCCACTGGAGGCTTTCGTCAGCGAAGCAGAATAAGGTGTATCACTCCCACTTGTAGAAGTGGGAGTCTTACGATTTGGATAAATATCGTGCTCTCTGTTCAAATAGGACCTTATTGGGCTCTTATAAAATCAGCAATTTTTTTATCGTCTCCTGCGACATGTTTGATCAGCCAAGCTAATAAAGTTCTCGCAAATTTTTGTACTTGTACTTCATCGAAGTCCGAATCGTTAAATCTCTCTGAAAATGTAATCATTTCCCGCTTGAATTGGTCATGGATTTCCTTATGAATCATTAGTTCTGGGTAATTAATCTTTTTTTGGTATTCTTCCTCATCTTCAAAATGAATAACAACATAACCTTGCATAAATTCTAGGGTTTCTTTTACCTTCGGTAGTTTATCCTCCCAATGTCCCTCGTTACGGAGTGAAAAAAGAAACTCTGAAATTCTGCGAAAAAGTTCTTTATGCTGCTCGTCAATGATTTCGACCCCAACTTTATACGTATCTTTCCACATTTTCATTCCAACTTCTTTCCTCGTAAGATTTATGTATGAGTTCCATCAAGTTCACGGAATATATACCGTAAAGTAACTCTAACGTGCCCTGTCGCTAAAAAAGAGTTAGATTACGTTGTTTGGCTACAACCTTCACTCTTTACATAATACTTTTCCAATAAATATTATCGCAATTTCTGGATCAAACTGGGTACCAGCGCTATTTCTAATTTCTGCTAAAACTTTTTCCTCACTTAATGCATTTCGGTATGGTCGTTCACTGGTCATTGCATCATAACTACTTGCGAGAGCAATGATCCTTGCTCCGATAGGAATTTCTTTCCCTTGTAACCCCTTAGGGTAACCAGTACCATCCCAGCGTTCATGATGTGCCAGTACATAACCAGCTAGCAAGAAGTTTATCAGGAATACAATTATATTCCTGATGTAACTATAAAACCCTTTTAATGATTGTAACCTAGTATTAAATATTATTAATGGCATGGCATTGATTTGTCTATTCAATCTCATCTCAATCTTAACTTAAACACAAAATACGCTGGTGTGAGAATTTCTATCTTCTCTACCAACGCATTAAATGATTGCTGGAAAGCTGCGAACCAGATCGCTTGTTCTGAATGGGCGAACGCAAGAAGAAATCGAGAATGTCTCGCTAACAGTTATACGACAATTTTGAAACCAAAGCATCAATCAGATACACTATTTGATATAGTAGTTAGTTATCTGTATCAAATCAAGCTTAGAAAGCCATTTACTACGTTTGGGCAGAATTGTCTATTCATGTTTTCCTTTATTCCTTGAATAGCAGAATTAAAATCAGAACCCCTTCTGTATGCGCGGTCAGAAGTTATAGCATCAAAAGCGTCGGCCACGGCAACAATCCTGGCAAAAAGTGGGATTTCGTCTCCCTGTATACCTGAGGGATAACCCTTCCCATCGTATCTTTCGTGATGATACCGAATACCTTCCAGAACTTCCTCTGCCATTTGTAAAGGTTGTAATATTTTGACCCCTATAAGAGGGTGTTGTTTGATGTCATCATATTCCGCTAGGGTTAAATGACTGTTTTTATTTAGAATATCCTCACGTATGCCAATTTTCCCGATATCGTGAAGAAATGCCGCTATCTTAAGATTATATATTTGCTTTTCTGGTAATTGCATTTGTTGGCCAATTTTTACAGCCATTGAGGCCACTCTGTCACAATGACCAACTGTGTATGAATCTTTTGCCTCTATCGCCCTAGCAAAGGAATAGATCGAATTATGATAGTAAGTCTGATATTTTTTTGAGAGAAGAAGGTTCTTTACATT
Source organism: Desulfosporosinus sp. BRH_c37 (assembly GCA_001516045.1). Classification (GTDB taxonomy): domain Bacteria; phylum Bacillota; class Desulfitobacteriia; order Desulfitobacteriales; family Desulfitobacteriaceae; genus Desulfosporosinus. Next base: position 4,994 of record LOEW01000143.1, on the reverse strand, counting down.
AGACGCCACATAGTCTGCAGCAATTTTCAAATACCATAAGTCTTTTTGGTTAAAACCCTTCTTATTAACTTTATCATAGACAGTTAAAGTACCATATACTCGAGTATCATAAAGGACCGGAACAGCTAGTAGGTTATGAAGGATTAATCTCGTGTGGTTGATAAAGCGTCGATCTGCATTAACATTGGCAATACTACAGCTTTTCATGTTCTTAAACACCCAGCCAGCGATTCCAGAATCCCTATCTAATAATGGGCTTGGTAAGTCATTATAATTAAAACCAAAGTAGCCTTTAATCTCCAGTTTTTCATTGGATGGATTGTATATTCGAAGAATACACCCCTTAGCTTTTAATATTTTTCCTGTCGATTGAGCTAATGTTGAGTAATTTGGTTCTGTCTCATATGAAATTGCTGAATCAAAATAGTTATCTTCATCATATCTTTCTGGTTGTAATGACATAGCATTTTCACCACCTCAAAATAAAAAGCCTCTCAAAAGAGAGGCTTCATTGCCATTAATTACACCAAGATGCATTAGAAATAAGTCTACTATATCACTAGGAACGAAACAACCGCCTTTTTTCATGTATTTTGTATTTTTCATGATGGATACCGATGGGTGGGAAACTATCATTTCCATTGGTCTCTTAGTTTTCCAGCATTCTGAAAAGGATACATTCAAGAGTGATACAGAATTAAAATATATGATTATTGTAGTTGAGTATTTTGACCCGTAGATTGAAACTGTTGAGGCTGACTTTGAGTAGTACCTTGTTGGTTCATTGAATGGAGTTGTTGCTGAGCCTGTTCAATAAACGTTTCCATTTGGGTCAGTACCTGTAATGATTTTATACCTTCCAGAAAACTACCAGATTCTTTTAGCACCAACATAATGGCTCCACCAATAACTGCCCATAGTAGAAACCATTACCCCGCGACTGGAGGTGGCGTTAATAAATTTACCATTACCGACATAAATACCTACGTGGGATACTTGATGATCCGCCCTCAGGCTAAAGAACACTAAATCGCCAGGTTGCAGGTTTTTAGCAGGTATATAAGTTCCAATATTATACTGATCACGGCTTACGCGTGGAAGGTTTATTCCTGCAGAGGCAAAGGCTCTTTGCGTCAACGCTGAACAGTCAATGCCTGAGAAATTTGATCCTCCCCAAACGTATGGAGTACCAATATATTTATTCGCCGTATTTATCACAGTTTGCATTTTATCAACATGATATGCCCAAGTAGTAGGTGCAGCCGTAGTACTAGCTTCCGCGATAGGTGCGATTGCGAATGTACCCATCATTAGTATGCTAAGAATAAAAGTTAATTTCTTTTTCATTGTGTCCTCCTATGTTAAATATTTAATAAACTTGACAGGGACAAGTATAACATCTAACAACTCTAATATAAATCGTAGGTTGTTGGAATAGTTTCCTTTAATTACCTTAAAGATGGATAAAATGAAAAGAAGGCAGGTTATCGATTACCTGCCTTCTTTTTGATATCAAAGAAAAACCGTCCATGGCAAAAAAGTGATCAATACAAAAAACTGGCCCCTACACTATGATGCAAACCAAAAACTAAATCCCCTTTACATTTAAGCGCCAGTTCTCTCTCCTACCGACTAAAACGCCTACTTCCTTGCACCCATATCTTACTTGTTGTTCCATCAAAGTTAGATTTTTCGCTTGTACTTCGAATAATACATTTTCTGATTTTACATCACTGAAATTCACAATATTTGCACTTATAGGCTTTTCTCCGAAAGGAACAATAACTTCATTCACGTAATAACTATCTGTATCAAGGGAGGCAATTTTCCCTCTTATCCATTCTGAATTAGAAAACATTTCAACATATACAGATTCAGCACCAATCAGAATAGCTAAAGATTTACATTTAGTTATCAGAGCTTCCCAAAGCTTTTCCAATAGTAATGGTTTAGACATATCATATAATTTATTGTCATAATCCAGGTTCCTATTGCCTCTAAGATATTCTCTTAATTTAGGTACTACTTCAATCGCATCTATCATAAGAACTTTTCTATCGTGAATTATAAGTGGCATAATATGACCTTTTAGAAGTTTTTCAATTTGTCCATTCTTAGAATAACAAACATCAATTATCCGATAAAATGGATTCATTATCCATGAATATACTGTCCAGTGTATATTGGCCGTAAGAGGGTCCACTTGCTTTTTTACTGAACTTGCAGTGCATTCACCATAATAATCACCAGAGTAAATATATGTTTCATCATGTGCAGTAAAAAAAACCTTGACTCCTTCTTTTTCATTAAAATTTATTAATGCAGTATTTTTAAAAGATAAATTATTATAATTAAACTTTTTATAATTATGCAAAAATGTAAAATACAAATCACTAACTAAATGAACAATTTCGTCAGCAAAAACTTTGCTAAATAGATCATTATTATCAATGTTGGGATATTTAATAAATAAAGAAATAATTTTAAGTTTAATTTCATTACGAAGCATTTTATTAATCATGTTTATTGTAATTTTCTTTTCGTAATTAACGGGTAATTTCTCGAACCTTTTACCAAGTATTGAAATAGTTTTTTGGACAACTTGTATAATCTGTAGGATATCCCATTTTTTTATTTTAGTATATTTTTGTTCATCTAATTGATTAGTTTTTATATTGGCCAATAACTTTAAATATGAAAAGTGTAATACTGTATGTTTTCCAAGTAAATGCTGATCTTTTATAGTTTTTAAATCATCAAAAATTTGATAATATAATTCATTTATATTATATTCTTCTAAATTGTTAGTAAAAAATTCTGTTAAAATTTTGTTTGCTTCATCTTGAGAATTCAAATTAAAAAATGGTTCTGAATTCATACCATAGTATTCATAAAGATCAAATTTTTTTGATAATACAGAATCTAACACAAAAGGCTTAATGTTATCAAATAATTTAATAAGACAATATACTTTAAATATTGTATTATGATTTTTTCCTTGATCTAGGGGTATATGTTTAAATAGTTCATTGTATATCCGACCATCTTGAAGATAAAGTTCTTTTAAGACATTTTTAAACTCTAGATAATCTTTCTCATTTTTTCCATAGTACTCTTGTATTGATTTTAGCAGCTTATCTGAATTTATATCATATTTCTTGTAAAGTTCAATAAAATTTTCGATAATTTTTCGTTTAATAAAGTTATCCACATATTCAACTCCTATATATGACCTTTAATCCTTCTCAACTAAAAGAATGGCAACTATGTATAAAAGTTTAAGCCTGTACTCTTTTTAACCAAGGTAGGACTTACTCTCTGAGGGGGTGCATCTTATAACAAAAAGGGTGCAATAAACGAAAGCACCGCTTTGAACGATGCTATCTCCCCACAAAAGCATAAAAGCCCAGTTTTACTGGACTTTTTATGCTTTTTAAAAATTCTTCCTTATAAGGTTGCCCTTCCAACTAAAAATTCCAATTCCCTCAGGATATTATTCTCAATCTCCGTCAAATATTGTTCTTTTTGAGGACTATTTCGCAACCGAGAATATCTGCCTTGAAGCCCAAGATATTTCTCTACGGGTATTGGTTTTTTCTTCCCTTCGGCTAGCGTTGCTGTTATCCCATTCAGGGTGAGTTTCCCGTATTCTCCTTCCCATAAGACCCATGAACCGGTTTGAACGGCCAGCTTACTCAGCTTGATGGTGTCCGAAGAAGGAAACCCCCAGCTGATGCAACAGGGCATATGGATTTCAATATACCTGAAACCGGTCATTTTTTTGGCCTTTTCTACTTTACGGTAAAGATCCATCGGATAAGCCAGAGAAGCTGTTGCAACATAGGGAGGTCGGTGTTCCAACATGAGCAAAGGAACATTCTTTTGCACCATCTCCTTCCCTAGGGGAGAAGTTGTTGTCGTTGTATACTTTGGTGTGGCACCACTGCGCTGATTTCCGGTATTGGAGTAAGCCTCATTATTATAACAAAAATGAATAAAATCATCATTGCGTTCTGCCGATGCGGACAGACCCTGAAAACCAATGTCGTATGTCCCACCATCTCCTACCCAGTTAAACACCACAGGCTTTTCGCCCTGAAGCTTCCCTTTACTATAGAGCGCATCCAAAGCCATAGATGCTGCGCCTGCTGAAGCCCCCGCCGAAGCAAAACAAATATTTTGGGCCGGGAAAGAATAACAGGTCTTAGGCGTCATCCCCATACTCGCAACTGCGCAGGATGGAGTTAAAAACGCTATAACATTTTCTCCAAGCGCCTTACCAATAATCCGCAGGCCTATCGTAGAGGAACAGCCGGCACATGCACCCGTTCCCGGGATAATGTATTCTGTTGAAGAAAGTTCTTTGATATTCACTTTATTTCAGCACCTCCATCAATTCACGAGCCTTGGCAGACAATAATGAGGCAGGTAGATCCTCTCCCCCAAGTCCAATTGAGATGCCTGTTATCCGCAGATCGTCTCTGCGGTTGAATAGTGCAGACCGAGATTCCTGCAAGAGAGCACCGCCGGCTGAACCATAAACCAAGTTGCGATCAAATACCAGCAGTCTTGAACCCGAAGGAAGCAGTGCGGATAATTCCTCTTCGGGGAAAGGACGAAAGACCCTCAGTCTAAGGCCTGCTGCCGGTATCCCTTCCTGACGCAGAAGATCCACAGCCAATTCCATCTCTTTTGCCATGGAGCCCATAGAAAGGAGGAAGAATATAGCACCTTCCGGTCTATAAATATCAAACGTTCCCCCATGCCAACGACCGGTTAATTCTTCATACTCTCTGGCACAGCGAACAATTACCTTCTCAGCTTGTTTCAAATCCTCCGTCAAACTCTTCCTATAGGGAACATACTCTTCAGATGGAGTTACGTTGCCAAAAGTGCCTCCCCACTTCGGATGGAGTCGCCAAGGTGGATTAAATGATGGCAAATAGTCTTTAACCTTACTTTGCTCTAACGTTTCAAAAGGCATTGAGGAATGA
>LOEW01000142.1 GCA_001516045.1 Desulfosporosinus sp. BRH_c37 | reverse complement strand
AAGTTGAACATCGAGTCTTCGGTGGGGGACTCTACCCCCACCGAAGCAGAATTAGGGGTACCACTCCCACTTGTAGAAGTGGGAGTCTTACGATTTGGATAAGGGGGGATTACAAATGATGCATGGAAGCGGAAACGTAATACACGGTGGTGGAAATGTAATGCGAGGATTTGGTCCAGGTTTCATGGTGAACGGACATACTGGGTGGTTGGGCCTGCTCCCGATCGCTTGCCACTTGGTCTTCATGATTATCATCATTATACTCGCGATTATATTCTTTAAACGTCATGGTGCAAAGGTTCGTACACTTCAGAAACAAAACGATCCAGCATTATTGATTCTTCGTGAACGATATGCTCAAGGGGAAATTGACACTGAGGAGTTTGACCGTCGGAAACAAGACCTTTCCATTTAACTGATCAGTATAAAATACAGCTGTGTGACCCTTTTAAGAGGGACGCACTTTTTTTTTGTACTTATCTAACATTTACTACCGCAGGCTAAGGTGACTTGGTTGGAAAAGCTCATGTCTGAAAAAGACCGCCAAGGCAAGGTTATCTTTGTTGGAGACGGGATTAATGATGCCCCTGTCTTGACACAGGCTGACGTTGGGATCGCGATGGGAGCAGTCAAAGCTTGATTACGAACTGAGCAGCGTAGAAAGTGTCCTTCGGCTTATTATTTGGAGCGATTTCAACCGTTATATAGTCTAGTGCGTGGGATTTGACTAAGGGGATTGATACAGAAAAGTTCCCTTGGTTATCCACACTGATATTTTGGGCAGAGACATTCCCAGAGGGGGTGGTTATATAATAGCCCTTGCCTTGTGGTTTGGCAAAGAAATGCAGGTTCTCCCAAGAGGGGTCTGAATAGGAATGGGTTTGCATGAGTTGTTCCCGAGTCAAAGGCTTAGGAAGTGGCTCCCAAACCCCATAAATCCCTTGAATTCGATACCCTTTATTAATTGTGCCCTTTAAGGTTATGGTCGAACCAGGAGTCGCGGTTTGGGGAGGCGGGGCTATTACAGAATAATTATTAGTAAATTCCTGGGCCATAGCAACGCCGTATTTTCCAACCGCCAGGGCTACCCCCACTCCGGTGTGATGAGAATCTAAAATATTCTTTCGATGTCCATCATTGGGAGGCTGCTCGGTGACCATAGCTGTTTGATGTTCAGTGACGATTGTTTTAAGTTGGTCTTTAGAGACGCCCTTAAAGCCACCTTCCAGCCAAAGAGTAACACTTTCATTTTCATCGACCACATCAAGTCCTCCGGCTAAGGTATACCTGTGCTGCGGTTTTTCCCCATCCATTCCCCAGTGGCTAATATAACCGCTATTAGCTTCTTCCAGGACATGTTGGCGGGCCGAATTTGCAGCCGTTTCATCCCAGGTAACCATAAGAAGGCCCGCTTTGCGACGGTCTTCATTGATAAGGTCCACCACAACTCGTTCAATCTCTGAAATATCTGCCGGTGAGGCTTTGGAAAATGTAGAAAGTGGTAGAGGAAGTCCTATAAGCCCCTGTGAGGTCTTGGCTGCATTAGGTTCATATTGAGGCTGTGACTGTGGCTGGGGTTGAGACTGAGGGGGAGCGGTGTCGTTGGTAAAAGGTAAGGACCATATTTTATTGCAGCCTAAGTTTAAGATGAGCATACTTAACGTTATAATCCAGAGTAAACGTTTGAACACGGTGAGAATCCTCCGATATTATTATTCATTCTTCATTTAGATTAACCTACTTAGTAAAAGATAGCCACAAGTCATATTACAGGCTACCCTTTGGATATAGACATAGCCTATGAAGGGCACTATTTTAATTTGCACCCTTCATAGGTTATTAAAATATATTTAGCTAAATAATATTATAAATAGAATGGGCCAGTTTTAAAAAATGATTTCTATGTTTTTTAGTGGATTTTCCGCTAACGATCAAAAATCAGACTATAAGAGGAATTATAGAAGGGAAGTAGAATGTATTCAATGATCAAGTAAGAGGAGGATGAATTATGATTGTTGCACATGAGAGAGATGTCCAAAGATTGAAACTTGAAGGAGACTCTTTGAAAAATGTCCACAAGAAGGTCCTTGTTTCTCCTAATGAAGGCTGGGAAGGGCATGTTATGCGGGTCTTTGATTTAGACGTCGATGGTTATACTCCTAAGCACAGCCATCCGTGGCCTCACATTAATTACATTTTAAAGGGAAAAGGGATTCTTCATTTAGATGGAATAGATCATGAAATTGAAGAAGGGTCTTATGCTTATGTTCCTGGAAATAAAATACATCAATTTAAAAATCGAGGAAGTGAACTATTTTCAATGATTTGTATTGTTCCTGAAGAAGGCGAACAGTAAAATAAGCTTTGGATGTATTTGAGTGATTCAATTCGTTATACGGAACGATTGAGTATGTAAACGAATTGTGCTCAGGGTAATGCTTCATTAATTGGATAAAATAGATATCAATCGTCAAAGATTCATGTTATTCGTTAACGTGAATCTTTTTGCACTATTATAAAGTATATTTGACTGGTACCAGTCGGATTAAATGACTTTCTGGAAGGTACCTTCTAGCCTTTCATAGCTACAGGGACAATCGCCTTCCCTGGCCAACGGTCCCTTCTCGCCTTTTAAAGATTCACATTGACATATAGTATAGGGGGGTATACTATATTATTAAGAGGTGATTAGTATGAAATCAGAAGAAAAACAGGTCCATTCGTGTTCGGTTTGCCAAAGTGATAGTGAAAATCAAGGAGAACGAACCAGCCACCATGACGATAAAACGATTAAAGAGCTTGTAACCCGAATGAACCGCATTGAAGGACAGATTCGAGGGATTAAAGGTATGATCGAACGACACGTTTATTGTGATGATGTTTTAAATCAAATTGCGTCGGCTCAATCCGCATTAGATGGGGCTTCTCGTCTACTCTTGGAAAAACATATGAAATCTTGCGTTAAAGAGCAACTTCAGGCTGGGGATGAACAGGTTGTTGATGAGGTCCTAAAAACCATCTTTCGTATGATTCGCTAAATGCTATTTCTTGTGAATTGACAAGTAAGATAATATATAGTTTCAAGGGTTAGACTAAATATACTTGAGAGCTTCTGAAAGCTTCGTTAAGGGGAGGGATGAAAATGACGAAACAAGCGATCCGAGAAGAAAAAGAAATTGAAGTCTATGGCATGAGCTGTCAGCATTGTGTCAACCATGTCACTAAGATTTTAGAAAAATTCCCGAGTGTGGAGCATGTTCAGGTCTCGTTAGCAGATTCGAAGGCTACTTTTGATTGGGATCCTGCACAGGTCAATTTGTCCGATGTTCGCAGAGAAATTGAGGAAGCCGGTTATTCGATGGAAAAACTAGCTGATGGACAAGCAGAACAAGGAAAGCCGGAGAACAATCAAGAAAAACCTGAAAATCCAGAAACGACGGAAGAATCTATGGGTGTGGACGCAAGATTTATTCCTATTGAATCTATTATATCTGTAGCAGGAGAGCAAAAACAGCAGTTTAAAATTAGTGGTATGACTTGTGCGAATTGCGCTTTAACTATTGAAAAGGGTCTCAAAAAGATGCCGGGGGTCAAAACGGTTGCGGTTAACTTTGCATCAGAAAAACTAACGGTGGAAATGGATTTGAATGTGGTCAAAGAGGAGGAGCTCATTGCCAAGATCAAGGATCTTGGGTATGCTGCTCAAAGCGAAGACCGTGGAAAGCAACAATTCAAAGTGTCTGGTATGACATGTACAAATTGTGCCCTGGCGATAGAAAAAAAGCTCAGAGGCACACAGGGAGTACAAAACGTTGCAGTTAACTTTGCTAGTGAAACTGTTTCAGTTGAGTTTGATCCAAGTCTTGTTAAAATGAGAGAAATTTTTGAGCAAGTGCGGGATGCTGGGTACACTCCTTTGGAGAACAAGGACGAAAATCAAGATGATCGTACCGCTATCCAACAGCGCAATTGGCTTATTTTCAGTGCAGTTCTAGCTTTACCGATTATGCCGCTCATGTATCTCCCCATGGCGAGGCCCGTGATGTATACGATCCTGGCGATGGCAACCATTGTCCAGTTTACGGCCGGTTGGACATTTTATCGTGGTGCTTACCACGCCTTGAAAAACCGTTCGGCCAATATGGATGTCTTAGTTGCGCTGGGGATTACAGCCTCTTACGGGTATAGTTTGATGACGACGTTGCATATGTTTTTCCCGACTATTTTCTTCAAAGGTCCAAATTTTTTTGATACGTCAGCCTTGTTAATTACCTTTGTGCGTTTTGGAAAATATCTGGAGGCTAAAGCCAAAGGGCGGGCCGGTCAGGCACTTAAACGATTGTTAGAGTTACAAGCAGATAAAGCACGCTTGCTTGTGAATGGCGAAGAAAAGGAAATTGCCGCATCAGATCTGAAAATTGGAGATATTGTTATCGTAAAATCCGGAGAAAGAATAGCGGTAGACGGCGAAATTATTGAAGGTCAAGCCAGCATTGACGAGGCCATGCTGACTGGGGAATCCATTCCTGTCGATAAAGGAGTGGGAGATCCTGTGATCGGTGCAACGATAAATCGTTCTGGAAGTATTAAAGTAAAAACTACTAAAACAGGTAAAGATACGGTACTTTCAGGGATAATCAAAATGGTGGAAGACGCTCAAGGGGTGAAACCTCCGATTCAACGGCTTGCGGATACCATTTCCAATTACTTTGTCCCAACGGTGGTCTCTTTGTCACTCATTACCTTCTTCGTATGGTATTTTGCTTTGCATTCATCGTTCGTTTTTGCCTTCACTGCTGCAATTGCTGTTTTGGTTATCGCTTGTCCTTGTGCTTTGGGACTGGCTACTCCTACGGCAATTATGGTTGGCAGCGGGGTAGGATTAAACCGAGGGGTTTTATTTAAATCTGCGGCTGTACTCGAAGGGATTGCTCACTTACAGGTAATTGGATTTGATAAAACTGGCACATTGACCAAAGGATCTCCCGAGGTGACGGATATAATCCCCTATGCCTCTTATACTAAAAAGGATGTTCTTAAAATTGCGGCAGCAGGTGAAAATCCTTCCATTCATCCGTTGGCCCAGGCGGTTGTCGCGGAGGCCAAGCGAGAACAACTTGAAATTCTAGAGGTGGCAAATTATAGCGAAGAGGGTGGCTATGGTGTCAACTGCACTTATGGAGGACAACCCTTGCTAATTGGCAACATTAAGCTAATGCACTTGCACAGCGTAGATGTCCAGGAAGCAGAAAAGGATTTTCAGCATCTGGCTGGATCTGGCAGAACAACCAGCTTTATTGCCTTAGGAGGCCGCGTGATTGGCCTTATCGCCCTAGCTGATGTGATTAAAGAGAGCACCAAAGAAGCCATAGACCGACTGCACCAGTTAGGCTTAAAGACCTTTATGATTACGGGGGACAATAAAAAAGTTGCCCAAGTAGTCGGCGAGCAGGTCGGGATTGATGAGGTTATTGCCGAAATCTTACCACAAGATAAGATAAATATTATCAAGAAATATCAAGACCAAGGCTTCAAGGTAGCGATGGTGGGGGATGGAATTAATGACGCCCCGGCTTTAGCCCAATCCGATGTCGGGATTGCCATTGGTTCAGGGACCGATGTAGCCAAGGAAACAGGAGATGTGGTATTAGTCCGCAATGATCTCCTTGATGTGGAACGGGCTATTCGCTTAGGGCGAAAAACACTCGGTAAAATAAAACAAAACCTTTTCTGGGCCTTAATTTACAATGCTATAGGTATCCCGATTGCAGCTGGCGTCCTATATCCCTTTACCGGGGAACTTTTACCGCCCGAGTGGGCTGGACTAGCCATGGCCTTCTCGTCCGTATCCGTAGTGACCAGTTCTCTCCTATTAAGAAGGTATGATAAAAAACTAAGAGATTAGACTATTTTTGCTTTAGTAATGAAGGGTTGTATACGCATTAACTTGTTTGTTTTTCTCTGAAGTTGCGAGATGCTCCTTGAGAGGAAGGATATAGAAAACTTTACTATTTGATGAAGTCAGAGGTCATCTGGCTTCCGGCCTCTGACCTCTGACTTCTGTATAAAGGAGGTGAAAAAAATGAGCCAAACCTTACTTAAAGTTCAAGGCATGACTTGTAACCATTGCAAAATGAGAGCTGAAAAAGCATTGCAAGGGGTAAGTGGTGTTGAAAGCGTAAAAGTCGATCTCGCGGCCAAAGAAGCTGTTGTAACAGGTGATGCTGAGCGTACGAATCTCGTTAAAGCTATTGAAGAGGCTGGGTATACCGTCGTAGAATGAAGTCGATTTGCCAAAAATGTTGTTCCAATTTATTCTTTATGCGAAGAACTTTGAGGGCAGAATGAATACGTTATCTTTGGGAAAAGCTATCCTGGAGGTGATGATCATGCCCAGAAATGATGGCAATAAAGATAAGAATGAAGACTTAAAAAAGATAGAACTAACCCTTAGGAATATCCATAAAAATGAAGAGTTCTTAGCAGAAAATGCAGGAGAGCTTACCCCACACCAAATCAAAGATGTAAAAGCACATTTGGCTTCCAAGAAAAAACATCTTGAAGAAACCGATGGTACGATTAAATAGGAGCATATAGCTCCTATTTTTTTTGATTATATATGCTATTAAATGATAGAATACTATAGATCAGTTTATAATTTTTTATAAAACGACAAAAAACTCGATACAATTTTGATAAGGAGTACCTATGATTGGTTGGAGAATTATTAAGACAGGAATCGCTGTTGCCTTATGTATTTGGATTGCCCAATTACTCAAATTTGAATACCCGTTTTACAGTGCTATAGCAGCAGTTATAGCCATGCAAGCAACGATTGAAGAATCCTTGAAGACTGGCTTAAACCGAATGAAGGGAACGATCGTCGGTGCTGTGACTGGCTATGGTTTTGCACTTGTACAGGTGAATAGCCCTTGGTGGACTGGGATAGGCCTTATTGTAACAATGACGATACTGAAATTTATGAAATGGGATGAAGCCATGAGTATTGCCAGTGTTGTATTTATCGCCATTTCAGTTAATTTAACTGGAAAACCACTAGGTTAATCGAATCATTGACACGGCTTTGGGGATTATCATAGCCTATTTAGTGAATTGCTGGGTATTTCCACCTCGTTATCATAAGGAAACAGAAAAGAGCTTTCAAGATGCTCGGCATCACGTTATTCGTTTATATCAAGCGGCATTTAGAGCACTTCTTGACGTTCAGGTCAAGGTAGAAGTTGAAGAGATAAATAAATTAAAAGATCATTTGGAAGTGGCTCAAGCGTTTGTTGCTCTAGTACAGAAAGATCCTGCATCAAAGAAAAGCGGAGAGGTTCAATTTTACGAACGTTATGTTAATCCATTAAATCGATTGGATCAAATGAGGACCACAGTTGAACAAATGATTTATCTGCGACAAGTTTGGCAGTTTCCAATTTCTTCGAAACTTCATACGGATTTGGTTAAAACCCTCAACTACAGTTATTCCTTCCTATCTTTAATTACGAATCCTACAGAGTATTCAGCGATAGGTGAATATGAAGAGACCAGCGAAATTCTTGAAAAGGTACGCATTAGGGTGATTAAAGATCGAGATAGAACATATGTAGGGCCTAACAAGCAATATATTCTAGAATTGTTGGATTGGATCGAAAGGTTGATCGAGGCCACGTCCGGCTGTTTAAGATTATCTCCATGAATAATCTTTATAAACCAGCTCAAAATATACTAAGAAGGATATCTTTCGATATCCTTCTTAGTTTGCAATTCGATAACCTTGAAACCTTCGAATTGACGTTAGATACGACTTCCGCCCTTCAGATGTTCTTCAGCAAATTGAATCATCCGTTTGGTCATTTGGCCACCGACAGAACCGTTTTCACGACTTGTGCGGTCTCCACCAAGTTGAAGGCCCATTTCATTTGCTACTTCATACTTAAATTGATCCAATTGTTGTGAAGCACCTTGAGCTGCTGGTGTATTAGTATTTCTTTCTCCTGCCATGATAGGTACCCTCCTTTTAAAATGTTTGTGTACTGGAACATTCTTATTATGTGTTAGGGAGATAAAATTACTCAGGTAATTATTGTTACAAAATAGAGAGCTTTCCTTTTCTGGGTACAATAAAAATAAGTTGGGAAGCATTATTGGGATATTTATGAGCTTGTGCGAGGTCGTATAGAGATTGATTTTGCCTTAAGTAGGGTTTAAAATTAGACTGGGATTAATATAGTATAATCTAGTATAGGAGGCCAGAATATGAGTCTAAAGATGAAGGAACCAGTCAACACTTGGACACATTTCATTTCATTTGTAGCAGCAATTGTGGGACTCGTGTTTCTAATTATCATGTGCAAAAATAATATTTCGAAACTCGTTACTATGATAATATATGGGCTGAGCATGATATTACTTTATGGGGCTAGCTCTATCTATCATTGGGTTCAGACCACGCCCCAAAAAGAACTTCTCCTTAAAAAAATAGATCATATTGCCATTTACTTTTTAATTGCAGGCTCTTATACACCAGTTTTTTACTATGGACTCGAAGGCGCATGGCGCTGGGCTATGCTCATATCAGTTTGGTCATTAGCTGTAATCGGGATGGCTTTGAAAATTTGGTTTATTCAGGCACCTAGGTATGTTTCAGCTGGGTTTTATGTCTCGCTTGGCTGGATCGCATTAGTTCCTTTCTTGCAACTGATTAAACATTTACCGCTGGGAGCGATAATCCTCATGGCCGTTGGTGGAGTGATATATACCATGGGGGCTGTCATATATGCTACCAAAATTTTTGATTTCTTCCCAAAGCGATTTGGCTTTCATGAAATATTCCATTTGTTTATAGCTGCTGGAAGCATAGTTCATTTTGTTATGATTCTTATATACATTGTTCCGATGAAAGGATAGTATTATCAGTCAGTTTATACTTTCTGACTAGAAAAGAAATTAGCCTCCTAGGCTTATTTAACCTGGGAGGCTTTCACATTTGAATGTTTAATTATCTTGATCAGTGCAAAAAGCAGCGGCCTCTTCTGCGCTGTAATCCCCATGTACGAGTTTCATTAATCCAGGAAAATATGTGTCAAATCCAAGGACACCGTTCCAGATTATATTTAGTACCTGATCTTTAGATGGTTCGGCATCTGCCAGATCAAGGTATGTGCGATACCTAATTTCCCCATTATCCATATCCATTTCAAAATTGCCATTAGCGAGTTCATAGTTAACACGACTCATGAAATCACAGACTTTAAGACGTTTGGAGAAAGGGATTTTTTGCTTAATATAAGTGTTACATAGTAAGGATTCTTGCTCTTCATCAACAAGAAGGAAAGCATGAAAATTAGTATTAATGCCTCGGATTTCAAGTTTGATAATTTCATTTTTATTGTCAAAATCAAATTCCCAGCCGTTTTGGGTTAGTATCTCATAGAGCACCCGAAACAAGGACATTGTTACCATCCTCCTATATCTGAGCTTCTTGACATACAGATTCAACGTAGAGGCGGTTAATTCCTTCCCGTAATGAGATGCTTATTCAAAAATTTACTTTTCAGGAAAAGAAGACTTATTATGCAAAGAGGGCTACTGATTTTAGTTTGTCTGGGGATTTGGATCATCCAAAAGTGAACTCGTTCAACTAAAGTTGAACATCGAATCTTCGGTGGGGGACTCTACCCCCACCGAAGCAGAATAAGGTGTATCACTCCCACTTGTAGAAGTGGGAGTCTAACGATTTGGAATAATAGGGAAGTGGATAAAAGGCAAATTGCGCCATAAGATAGATGATACAAAGTACAATATTTGAGGATATGCACTTAGGCGTGTTATAATTAGTTTTTATTCGCTAAGTTTTAAAACATAGTGAAAAAATGTGTTTCTTTTTAAGATACTAATCTAAATTGCGAATAAGATGTATGGCATAAGCTAAATTAAGGAGTTAAAGACATTGAATCAAACGGATTTGAAATTAGAAATTAATTCTCGTAAAACCTTCGCGATTATTTCCCATCCAGACGCAGGAAAAACGACCCTAACTGAAAAACTACTTCTTTTTGGAGGGGCAATTCGAGAAGCCGGTTCGGTCAAAGCCCGCAAGGCGGAACGATATGCTACCTCAGACTGGATGGACCTTGAGCGGCAGCGGGGTATTTCAATTACTTCAAGTGCCCTCCAATTTAATTATCAGGGATATGTCATTAACATCCTGGATACACCGGGGCACCAAGATTTCAGTGAAGACACGTATCGTACCCTGACTGCAGCTGATAGTGCAGTTATGCTGATTGACGCTGCTAAAGGGGTTGAAACACAGACAAAAAAATTGTTTCAAGTATGTCGAAAACGGGGAATTCCGATTTTTACTTTCATTAATAAGTTTGACCGTAATGCCAAGGATCCTCTGGATTTAATGGATGAGGTGGAAAAGGTTCTTGGGGTTGAATCGTATGCTATGAATTGGCCAATCGGTATGGGCCCTGATTTTAAAGGGATTTATGACCGACATACGGGGCAGGTTGAACGATTTATTGAAGGAAGTAGAAAATCCAGTGCTAAGCCACCCGTATCAGGAGCCCTCAGTGATCTAAATGTTCAAGAAGGTATTGGGGAGGTCCTTCTTAACCAGTTAAATGAGGAAATTGAACTTTTAGATTTGGCAGGAAATATGTTTTCACGGGAACGAGTAGACCTAGGAGAAGTGACGCCAGTGTTTTTTGGGAGCGCACTCAACAACTTCGGTGTACCTAACTTTTTACGCAGCTTTCTAGATTTGGCACCTGCTCCACAACCACGAAGCACGAATCTGGGCGAGCTGGATCCAGAAACCCCCAGCTTTTCCGGATATATTTTTAAAATTCAAGCTAACATGAATGCCCAGCACCGGGACCGTATCGCGTTTATCCGGATTTGTTCCGGCCGCTATGAACGGGGTATGAACGTGATTCATACACGTTCCCATAAACGCTTTCGGCTCGCTCAACCTCAACAATTGTTTGCCCAAGAACGAACAATTCTTGATGAGGCGTTTGCAGGCGACATTATTGGCGTTCATGATAGTGGGCTCTTAAGGATCGGGGATGTTCTCACTGAAAAAGATGGGCTTCAGTTTGAAGCAATGCCTTTCTTTAGTCCTGAAAACTTTGCTCGGATCAATATTGCGAATGCTTTAAAACGCAAACAATTTATTAAGGGAATTCAAGAACTTCAAGAAGAGGGCGCTATCCATGTTTTTCGTGATCTTAATGTCGGTGTGGAAGCCCCGATTATCGGTGTTGTAGGACAATTGCAGTTTGAAGTGCTAGAATACCGCTTACGTGAGGAGTACGGGGTTCAGGTAGATATTCAACACATCCCTTTTGAAATAGTACGCTGGGTTGAAAAAGATGAAAAGACTATTAAGCTACTGACTGAATCAAGCATGAGTACGGTAGTGGTGGATAAAGATGAAAACTATGCAGTTTTGTTATTGGATGAATGGAAGGCTAAATGGTTAAGTGATCGTTATGATATAGAATTTTTCATGCAGCCTCAGGTCATGAAAGTCTAACATCCAGAAAGTGAACTTCAAACTATGGTTGAACAGGAAACGTATGGTCTAAAAGGATATGCCCTCCGATAGAGTCTCCATATTCACCATTAATTAGAATCGACACCCCATTAATTCCGGGGATTTGCGTCATTGACCAAACAATAGATTTTATGGTTATATCCTCTACCAGTGCCCCGCCAGGGAAATCATCACGAATATCCTTACTAAAGTCTATAATAGCTACTCCATTACGAATAGTTAGAGAGAGTATCTTGGTTGTGGGGGCAATAGTTCTCGTGCTGGTGACCGTAAGCGGGCCTTGGATGAGTTCTCCTAGGACAAGGTTCGATTTTTGCAGTAGGGTTAGTTTCGACCAAACTAATCGGTTAATATGACGATCTTCAGGAACAAGGCTTTCTAAATCTGAGTTAGGAAAGTATAATTTATAGGCATCTTTGCTATAAACAGGAGGACCTTCTTGTGATATTGTTTGTACGCTTTCTTGGACACCTTGGGGAAAGACATTGAAGTAATGTTCAATTCCTGTTCCAATTGCATCGGCAATGGAGTCTCGGTAATTGTTCGTCAACAAAAGATTTCTTTCCCGTGGGTTTGAAATAAACCCGACTTCTACAAGGACTGCGGGGATTTGGGATTGATTGATTATGTAATAATCTCCTGCTTTGGATTTACGCTTGTTGTCAGTTTGAAGCAGTGTGAGCTGTTTTTGGATTAGTTCTGCGAGGGCTTTTCCTGTCGAAGATTTTAGATGATAATATGTTTCCATTCCATAGGTACTGGATCGGGGAAAACTGTTGGTATGTACGCTGATGAATAAATCAGCGTTACTTTCGGTTGCCAAACCAATTCTTTTATCTAGTTCAGCCCTTTTAGCCATGCGCCCTAAAACACATCCAGGGAGATAGAAATCTTTATCCACCTCGCGCGTCAGTATGACGATACATCCTTTTGACTCTAAACTCTTACGAATTCGTAATGAAATATCTAAATTTATGTCCTTCTCTTTGAGCCCTGAATTCTGAGCACCAGGGTCAGCTCCTCCGTGTCCTGGGTCAATGACGATAACTTTATTCTTTAGACTAGAAGAGAACGAAGAAGTCAATTTTACTGATCCTGCTCCGATTAACATAATGATGAAAACCGCCATTCCCCCCAAAACCCAAATTCTACGAATATACATTATAATCGGACGCTGAAACACTTTGTAGCACGCTCCTCTCGTAAGAGATAGTCAATTATGTATATTACAAGAAAGTGCCTTGTAAGCACAAACTTGGAAAAAAGATAGTGAACTCGTTCAACTAAAGTTGAACATCGAGTCTTCGGTGACGTAAGTCATCCTACGCGCGAGTCCAAATCATCATGTTGTTCTATAGACATGCAGGTATGAAAAAATGTTAAAATAGAAATAAAATATAAATCTAACAGGACCATTGTCAATCCAATTGCTTCATCCACTTTTTTAGTTCAGTAAATTTTACTTTTATGAAAGGAAGCAGCTTATGAATATGGATGTTATAATAACAACCTTGAAATATATGCTTGACGTATAAGGCATGAATATTTCGTGCAGTACAGAACAAAAGATCCTAGAGATTCCTGATGAAGGAGAAGCGATCATCGCAGGATATTGGAGCTCTGAACTGGGCTTGTGCACTCATTCTGTGCTTTTAGAATGGAAAAATGGCAGGGTTAAATCTTTGCTGCCTGTGGATCATTTGGAGAGCAGCCCTAAAAAGACCCAGCTTTGGGATTCCTATTACCTCTTACCTGGATGGATAGATGCCCATGTGCATTTAGCGTTAGACAGCCTTGATTTTTATCAGTGCCTGAAAAATTGGGTTCAGCCTTCCTTGATCGAGGAAAATATCGTAAGATTTTTACGACATTATCTGGAGAGAGGAATTGTGGCTATCCGAGATGGCGGTGACTTACCGGGCTTTTCTTGGAGGGCAAAAAACAGGGTCGTTGAAGGAGTATGGTCAGGACCAAGGGTCATTTCTGTGCATGAGGCTGTGAATCGAGAGGGAATGTATGGTCGTTTTCTGGGTCGTGGCTTTAAAGATATTTTAGAGTGGCGGGAAAAGAAACCGAACTTTTTTGGTCAAGGCCTAGACCAACTCAAAGTCGTCGTGACAGGAATAATTAAGTTTGATGAATTTCAGAGGGTAGGTCCAACTCAGTGGGCCGTTGAGGATTTAACAGAGCTTGTCGAGGCAGCTCATGAACGTGGAATACCTGTCATGGCGCATGCCAGTGGAGAAATGGGAATTTCGGTGGCCATTGCTGCTGGGGTTGACTCTATTGAACACGGATACTATATGACGACTGAACACCTTGAGCAGATGAAAGAAAAAGGGCTTGCTTGGGTCCCCACGGTTGCCCCAATCGGAAATATCCTGAAATATCCAACGGATCGCTACTCTGCTCACGAAATTGATACTTTGAAACGGATTCTGGAGGCTCAACTTAGTAAAATACACGAGGCCTACCGTTTAAAGGTCAAAGTGGGTGTTGGTACTGATGCTGGTGCTTATCAAGTACCGCACGCAGAAAGCCTATATGATGAGATGGACTGGATGGAACAAGCAGGAATTCCGAAGCTGGAAGTCTACCGAATGGCGACGCATGAAAATGCCCAGATTCTTGGTAGTCCAGACTTGGGAAGATTAGAGGTTGGAACCCCCTTGAGTTTACTACAGCTTGTAAATGACATATAAAAACAATGAACCTGCCCCCGAGAAACAAGGGGACAGGTTCATTGTTTTACGCACAGACTGTGGCATAAGCAGGTGGAGTAAGGTCAACAGAATATTATACTGGCGGAGTGAACTCGTTCAACTAAAGTTGAACATCGAGACTTCGGTGGGGGAGTCTACCCCCACCGAAGC
>LOEW01000141.1 GCA_001516045.1 Desulfosporosinus sp. BRH_c37 | reverse complement strand
ACCTACTAGAGGGTAAGATCCAGGTCGAATTTCTTGAAGAAGTTTAATAGGCAGGGATCTACTGAAGAAACTTAGATTTGTGGCTTAGTGTTGTAGGGTGAAACGGGAAGTTTTTGTATTTCTGCTGATGTGCCGAGGATAGAACCGGAGAGAGTTTCAGTGAGCGGATAATTAATAAAGGGAGCGAAACTAAGGGAATCTTAGGCTTCGCTCCTTTTTCACATAGAATTGTCTGACTGAGGGTTATGCTTTACGCAGAGTAAGCGATGCAAGATAGACTGTCATGCAAAAGGTTCGTGCTAATAGTGTATAATTTCAAGAATATTGTTAAAAGGAACAGTTGTTGGCAGGGTTTTACTGAATAATGAAGAATTCTATTTAGAAATAGGATGCCAGAATTTTCCGAAATTGTGGGTTAAACGCTCAAACCTGGTGTCAAGAGATAAATCAATAGGTTACAATTTTAATATCATGTGGGAGGAGTGTGAGCGTATGAACGAAGATTTTAAATCTTTTGGGGAAACTGCAAAGCACAAAAAAGAAGCATATCTCAAAGGAGCCCAAGGTAGTACAAACAATTCACAAGAATTATTTGTTTCTGTAACTGATGCTATTAAGAATAGGAAAGTTCGTCGGTAATTGAATTTAAGAGTCTTCTAGAGTATTTTTTCAAGTTGTATTAGCACAAAATGAAGAGATAAATCTACATAATGGAAAAAATCCTAGATAATGTCTTGCAGTGCGATATTAGCAAATTCAGCCCGTCCCTACTATGCGGAACGGTTAACCTCCGCTCTCCTGGAGATCTTAACGTATTGCTACAAAGGCTTATCTTGGACTGGCTCCAATAAAACCTCTATAGTGGCTCCACAAACTGAAAATCCATCAGTCAGAGTCTCCTAATTGATTGCTAGGGGATGTATCTCAGCGATCACTTCACGGTCGGCCGTCAAGAGTGCTGGTGCTCTATTAGCGATAAGCTTTTCTGCAGCTCCTCCTTCAATAGTCCCTATGGTTTGGCTGGTGTCAATGACCAAAGCCATCAAAAAGCAGTTGAAGGACTCTGGGGTCGGTACAAAGGCGCAAAAGGCACTGAAGTTTCAGCAAGAACATGGCAAGCAGGCGCGCAAGGTTCGTCCCAGTGAACAACGGGAAGCCGAGCAGGCAACGCAGGTTGTCTCTGAAGCAGGAAAAGCGTAAGGAGAAGCACCAGGGGCATGAAGCCTTCGGTGCCTTCTCCCTTTATGGCCGAAAAATTGAGTGATAGAATCCCAGACAGAAGATGACCGATGAAACTTTTCACAACGGCGAACATATAAGGGAGTGTTACCGACATATGTCGTATACACCCTATTGAATTGTGAGATCTGCGACACATGTCGGTAATCCAATAACGTTCTACGACATAGCGTGCAAATGCCGCGCTATCCTTGGCGCGGACGAAAAGGATTTGTAGTATTCTTTCACAGTAGTATAAAAAGCTCTATCTCATAAATTATCCCTTTTGTCTTCTAGATACCGATAAAACTTTGCTATAAGATAATAAAAAATAAATCCTACTATGAGCCAGAGCCAAGGACCGGCTTTAACAAATACCATTAGACCTAGCTGTGACAATAGTATACCAACAAAACTGGTAGCCACGGTCCAAATGATTAAATATAACCACTGAATATACGGTTCTTTTCGTTTGGGTAAAAAGTAAATAAACAGCATAACTGTCGGTGTCCATGCTAGAACTGTCCATATAGACAGCATACCGATATTGAAGGGTTCAATATGCTGGTACCTAGTTAGATTTAATAGGCTGTAGATATATTCAAATCCAAAGTCTACACCTGAGCCACAAAGCATTCCCATCCAAAACAATCTTTGTATTTGGCTTCTGGGAATGAAAAGTAGAGCCAAGGCTAATAGTCCGCATGAAAAAATTAAATAATAATATAAGTATGGAAGATTAAGATTCAAGAAAATTCTCCTCCTTATAATTTTGATTTTACTTCGTTATTTTGAATTTCAATTACTCTTTTAGTATTTTGCATATGCCACAGCCAATATTCCTTTTATATCAAGCCACTAAAATTATAGAGCTCAAAAAGAGGGATAGTAAGTGGTGTGATGTTTTTGTTCTAGGAATGTGGTGCAAATCGGATTGTCCTCCGCTCTCCATTTATAACCCAATATATAGCATGTTAGTGAGCTCTTCCTAACGTGCACCTGTTGAAAAATAGCGGGAAATGAGGAGTATCCAGCTAGTAAAATTGAGCCAGAAGAGACTCCTCAGGAATACATAAAAAGTGAAATAAGTAGTTCAGGATTTCTTTGTTGAGATAAATATCATAGTGGATCAGTTAGACTGATTGCTTTCACACGAGTAATTTCGGTTCCCTGCAGATATTCCACTTGTGGAAAAGCTGAAGGCTGAGGCATTAAATATAAATTAGTTCTTCCAGAAGATCTGGTGATAGACAAGTTCATTTACCAGGACCTGTGTACTCCTGGGTATTTCCCTTTTGATGCCCAGTGGAATGCCACTCGATATGTAAACGATGCCATCAACTCAGGTGCGGTACTTCTAACCAACTCAGAGGTAACCAGGGTAATTGTGAACGGAAAACAAGCTGTGGGTGTGTCATGAGAGATATAGCTACTGACTTGTAAAATTTGTCCAAAACCTATGCTTTTAATATGGATGGATATAAAATTATCCAAAGATTACAAAATACGACATACTTATTGGCTACAATTGGTTTATAATAAAGGAAGTATATGGTACAGTCGAGAATAATTTAAGTGAACTCGTTCAAATAAAGTTGAACATCGAGACTTCGGTGACGATAGTGTCCGGTGGACACTATCGCCGAAAGCGCACGACCAGTAACGAATACTAATGCGCTGAGGGTGGAGTCTACTACCGAAGTGGAGGTACGGGTTCACCACTCCCACTTATAGAAGTGGGATCTTAACGATTGGAAAAATGTCCATAGATCAAGTTAATTGGATCAACTTTTGATAAACATATAATATTTACATTTATTAGAGGAGGTGCCCTATGCAGACAAATGTTGAAAGACTCTCATTTCAAAACGGCAGAAAAATTACTGGCAACAAAAAGCCAGATTACATTAAACAGCCGAAAAATGAAGACAAAACAACTGGACGGCTTTCAATACCCCAGGTGACACTTCCCAAAGGCGGCGGAGCATTAAAGGGAATTGATGAAAAATTTACCGTAAATCCGGTCAACGGTACGTTCACATTCAATGTTCCCCTGCCAATTACAAAGAGTAGAGGGGAATTTGCTCCTACCCTTGCAATAAGTTATAATTCCGGTTCTGGAAACAGTCCATTCGGTCTTGGTTGGAATCTGGAGCTCCCCTCCATTCAAAGAAGAACAGATAAAAAGCTGCCCCTTTACCAGGATAAGATTGAAAGTGATGTATTTATCTTTTCCGGAGCGGAAGATCTGGTGCCTCTCTTAAAAATGGACAAAAACGGTCAACTGGTTCTTGATGACAACCAAAAACCTGTTCCGGATGAGTTTTCTATTGACGGACTTTCAGTTAAAAGGTATATACCGCGTATCGAGGGACTTTACGCCCGTATCGAAAAGATAACAAATGGTTCAGACACATATTGGAAGGTATCATCAAAGGACAACACAGTAACCTACTTTGGCCTCACAAAATCCTCAAGAATTGCCGATCCATCTGATAGCGGCAGAATATTCAAATGGTTTCCGGAATTCAGCTTTGACGATAAGGGTAACTGTACATATTATAAATACAGGATTGAAGACAACAAGGAAAATCCAAACATCAAGCCCCAGGTTGATGTCTTCGATAAAAACAGATTTCCTTCCGGTGAACCTTTAAGTAATTTCACCAATACGTATCTTGAAAAAGTACATTACTGCAATAAAAAACCCTATTACAGAGATCCTCAAAAGCCATACGATCCTGTAATATATAATGGTAGTTATTTCTTTGAAATTGAATTTGACTATTTTGACAAAACTCCGCTCAGATCTGGATTAAATTCTGAAAGGGATTACAGATATGACATATTTTCAGATTATAGGGCCGGTTTTGATATAAGAACATACAGATTATGCAGAAGTATTGGATTTTATCACTGTTTTAATGAACTGAACGAAGATAACAGCGACACACCATACCTTGTAAGATCCCTTGATTTTACATATGCCCATTTTAACGGCAAAAAGCCGGCAAATAACTCTGAAGCCCTTATAGAAGCTGATTACATAACATCAATCCAACAGTTCGGATACGTTAAAAATGGCACAAATTATAGCTATAAAGCTCTTCCCAAGATGGAATTTGATTATTATGACTTGTCTTGGGATAAAACTATTAAGGATGTAACTCTTGAAAGTCTTTGGGGAGATCCGGTTGGCATAAGCGGTGAATACCAGTGGACCGACTTTTACAGTGAGGGAGTCCCAGGAATTCTTACAGAACAGGCCGATGCCTGGTACTATAAAAGTAATAACGGAAATGGTGAATTCGGACCCTCAAGGCTGGTACTTACAAAACCGTCGGTTTTGGGACTTGGGCAAGGAACTTTGCAGATACAGGATCTTATGGCAAATGGCCTAAAGCAGGTTGTTACATATGATAAAAACATGTCGGGATACTGGGAAGCAACCGAAGATGAAAGTTTTAACATTTTCCATCCTTTTGAGAAGCTGCCCAATCTGGATTTGAAGGATCCAAATCTTAAAATGATCGACTTGAACGGTGATGGAATGGCTGAGCTACTGATTTCTGAGGATTATGCCTTTCTATGGTACCCATCACTAGGAAAAGAGGGCTTTGACTCCCCATACAGAATATCCAAATCCACAACTGAAGAATCTGGCCCCACAGTAGTTTTTGCCGATGAGACCCACCTTATTTACCTTGCAGATATGACTGGAGATGGCTTAACGGATATTGTCAGAATAAGAAATGGTGAGGTTTGCTACTGGCCAAATCTTGGCTATGGGAAATTTGGAGCCAAGATTACCATGGCCAACCCTCCCTTGTTTGACAACCAAGACCTTTATAATCCTGAATTTCTTCATCTTGTTGATATTAGTGGTACAGGATCTACCGACCTTCTCTATACAGGCAATGGAAAGACAAAAGCCTTTATAAACATGTGCGGCAATTCCTGGGGAAGCCCTGTTGAGATAGGCCTTCCAATGACACCTCCGCCTGTGTCTCTGGCCGTAACCGATCTTGTTGGAAATGGTACAGCCTGTCTGGTGTGGTCCTCTCCGCTGCCTTCCAATTCCACATCTCCAATGAAATACATTGATCTGATGAGCGGTAGGAAGCCTTATATAATGAAATTTCTCAAAAACAACCTTGGAAAGGAAACTACCATCCAGTATAAAAGCTCCACAGAGTACTACCTAAAAGACAAGAAAAACAGCACAACCTGGGCTACAAAACTTCCCTTCCCGGTTCAATGTGTCAGCAGAGTGGAAGTAAGAGAAAAAGTAACCAATACTTGCTTTGTCACACTTTACAAGTACCATCATGGTTATTATGACCATGTAGATCGTGAATTCAGGGGTTTTGGACTGGTAGAGCAGACGGATTCCGAGGAGTTCGACATATTCAAATCCAGCGGAGGAAGCAATGTTCTTACAAAGGAGCTTTATCAGGATCCTGTTACAACAAAAACATGGTTCAATACTGGGGCCTACCTTTCAAAAGACAGACTATTTGACAGGTTCAAGCGCGAATTCTATCAGAACGACAAATTTAACGAAGTTCACCTTGCTCCTGATAGAATTGAAACCCCTGATGATTACATAACTTATGAGCTTATTGAAGCTTACCGTGCCTTAAAAGGAACTGTCATACGCCAGGAAGTCTATGCTAACCTTGATAATCCTCAAAATGATCCCAAGTCGTCAATACCCTTTACAGCAGTGGAAAATGGTTATGTGGTAAAAAGAATTCAGCCAATGGATAAAAACAGATATCCAGTATTCATGGTGCAAAACACCGAGATGCTTACATACAGCTATGAAAGAAACCCAGAAGACCCAAGGATATCACATACACTCAATCTTAACATTGACAGATATGGAAACATACTTAAAACCGCATCTGTGGTTTATGGAAGATTTAAGGATGATGCCGGGTTACCGCAGGAGGTCAAGGATGAGCAAAAGCAGCACCTTACTATTACGGATAACAGTTATTCCAATGATGTAATTGACAATAGCAATTACAGGTTGAGATTATTATATGATACATGTTCTTATGAGCTAACAGGAATAAAGGAAAAAGCTCAACCTGGATTTACTTATTCAAGTGAAGAGTTGCTCAATTATTATACCCAGGCCAAAGGTATTTCCTATGATGCCACACCATCCGGAGCTGTGGAAAAAAGACTCTATGACAGGGTTCGTACAATATTCAAAAATGACAATTTGACAGATGGACTTTCACTGGGCACCATCAATTACCTGGCTATTGTCCATGAAACTTACAGACTGGCTTTTACCCAAAACCTCATCACAAATATCTTCGCTACAAGGCTTGATGAGACAAAGATCAAATCAGGCGGCTATAAAAAATCTTCAGATCTTAGCTTTGGAAATACCGATGAGTGGTGGCTTCCTTCCGGGAAGTCGGATTATCAGGATGTCAACCAGGCAAAAGACCAATTTTACATATCGGACATTTATACAGATTCCTTTGGCAACCAGACAAAAATTACCTATTACAAGGATTATTACCTGCTGGTTTCCCAGGCAGAAGATGCAGCCAATAGTAAGATGACTGTGGACCGTTTCAATTTCAGGATTCTATCCCCCGAAGCTATCATTGACTCAAACGGGAACCGCACAGAAGTCAGGTTTGACTGTCTTGGAATGGTGGTTGGTACAGCCCTTTATGGAAAGGGCAGTACCTCTTCCGACACCGAAGCCGACCATTTCGACGGATTCCTTGCTGATCTTGATCAAAGCAGCCTAGATTCCTTCTTCACCGACCCGGTTCAAAACGGAAGCACTCTTATCAAGAAAGCTACGGCCCGGATAGTATATGATTATGCTCAAATCCCGGCAAAGGCGGCAACCATTGCCAGGGAAACCCACTATAAAAACGAAGCTGGAAATGAATCCAGCTTAAAATACAGTTTTGAATATTCAGATGGCTTTGGTAAAAAGGTAATGGAAAAAATACCAGCAGAACCTGGGGATGCTTTTATTCTGGAGAATGGTGTTTTATCCAGTGTATTTGCAAACCCACGATGGATTGGAACGGGAAGAACGGTATTTAACAACAAGGGTAATGAAGTCATGGAGTTTGAGCCCTATTTCAGTCAGACCCATCTGTACGAAGACGCAAAAGAACTTGTGGAGATAGGTGTTTCACCTGTTTTATATTATGATCCCATGGGAAGGCTCTATAAAACCGAATTTCCAAATGGTACTTACGGCAAGGTGGATTTTGACAACTGGCTGCGCAGGACTTACGATGAAAACGACAATGTAAAAAGTTCAACCTGGTATAACGACAGAATAAACGGCGATTATGGAAGTCAGCCCTACGCAAGGGACGGAGAAAAGGATGCTGCCCAAAAGGCATCATATCATGATGCCACTCCGTTAACCGAATATCTTGATTCCCTTGGTAGAAGCATCTACTATTCCGAGCTGAAATCCAGTAAAAACAACGCAAATCCAAAACAGGTAAATACCTTTTTAAAGCTTGATATAAAGGGAAACCTCCTTTACTTTATAGATGCCAGGGGTAATAAGGCGATGGATTACAGGTATGACATTGTCGGTAACCTTGTAAAAAGCGGCAGTATTGACGCTGGTGACAGATGGGTCTTCAACGATTGCACGGGTAATACAATTTACCAGTGGGACAGCCGGAATCAGACATTCGCTTTTACCTTCGACGGCCTGAGAAGGCCTTTGGAAATGAAGGTTTCAGGCGGAGAAAACGGGGTGAATCTTGACAATGTTTATGAAAAGATTATTTATGGTGAAGGCCAGCAAGGGGATCAGGACAAAAACCTCCGGGGTAAAATAGTTTGTCATTATGATACTGCCGGGAAGATGGAGTATGAAAAATACGATTTCAAAGGAAATCCTATTAAAACCCATCAGAAACTACTCAGGGATTATAAGTCAGTCCCCAACTGGAGTCTTCCAAATCCAGACACCTATCTAGGGGATGATATTTTTAATTCCCAAACCAGCTATGATGCCTTAAACCGTGTCATATCTGCATCAAAGGAATATCAAAATGTCACTGACCAGGTGCAGAACATATATGATAAGTCGGGAAGACTTAAATCGGTCAAGGCGAACAATACCCCTTACATCGTTTCAATAGATTACAATTCAAAAGGCCAGCGTCTGGTAATTCTTTACGGCAACGGCACTTCGACAGTTTATGAATACGATACTCTGACCTTCAGGCTAAAAAGACTCAAAACCAATAAATCCAAGAATTCAAACAGCAAGCTGGTTCAGGATTGCTATTATTTCTATGATCCTGTAGGAAATATCACCAGAATTTACGACAGTGCTGTTCATGTGAAGTTTTTCAACAATTCCATAACAGACGGTACTATGGACTATGAATATGACTCAATGTACCGTCTATTAAGCGCAAGCGGAAGGGAACACCAGGCTCAAGGGAGTTTCGGCAGCCCGGACAACTGGAATGACTTCGATTATACCAAGCGATACAGTCCCAATGATGATATGGCACTTCGAAATTATACCCAGACATTCCAGTACGACGATGTAGGTAACCTACAAAAGATGCAGCACATTGCCGGAGCTGGCAGCTGGACCAGAGACTATAATTACAATCATAACAATAACCAGTTGATTAATACAACAATTGGTTCTGATACCTATAATTATACATATCACCCCACTCATGGATTTGTTACATATATGCCTCATCTTCAGACAATGTCCTGGAATTTCAAGGATGAGTTACAATCTGCATCACAGCAGCTTAGTAACAGTGGAACTCCTGAAATTACATACTTTATATACGATTCAAACGGACAAAGGGTTCGCAAGGTGACTGAATATGCATCCACCAGTGGTAATCATCCCTTGGTAAAGTGCGATAGGATCTATCTTGGCTGGATGGAATTTTTCCTGGATTACAGTCCCAAGAACAATGGCCTTGTGCGTAAAACATTGCACATCATGGACGACCAGTCAAGGGTTGCCATGGTTGAAACAAGGAATGAAATTGATGATGGTTCCCCCAAAAAACTTGTAAGATACCAGCTTGACAACCACCTTGGATCAAGCTACATGGAGCTGGATGAAAACGAATCAGATATTACCTATGAAGAATATCATCCCTACGGTACAACAGCTTATCAGGCAGTCAATAAAGATATGAAAGCCATTGCCAAAAGATATAAATACACCGGGAAAGAGCGTGACGAAGAAACAGGGTTGTATTACTACGGAGCAAGATATTACGCCCCCTGGCTCGGGTTATGGACCAGCTGTGACCAGAAGATATCTGTCACATATTCAAGTGCCTATGTTTATGTAAAAGACAGGCCAATAATCATGACAGACCCTGACGGCAGGGATGATGACTGGTCCAAGAAATTAAAGGGACTTTCCAATGACGTAAGCTCAAAGGTTAAGAAAGCCAGAGAAATGGTCCGTTCAGCAGATGACAAGATAACCAGTGAGCTGGATGGAATCAACCAAAGATACTGGAATACGGGAAACGCACTTACCACACAGCTTGCAACCGATGTATGCAGAAACATACCCCTGCATAGACTCATTCCCTACTTACCGGGAATAAGCAACCCCGACAATAATTACCCTGGTTTTGTATGGAATCCCACTGAAACACGGGAGGCAAGTGCAGGTATATTTTATTCCAAAAGGGATGCCTTACAGCGTATTGCCGGATACTATGATTTCTATGACCGCACAACCTACATGATTGCCGCCTTTATTGACTATGAACCCATCAGATTCAGGTATGGCAACAGGGACTGGAAAATCGAGCTCTGGAAGGGCAGATACGGTGTCACAGTCGGCGGTGAAATCGGAATCTATGTAGGTCAACACATCACAGGTACCGATACCGCGTCAGCCGAAGACAAGGACATGTTGCACATGCAGTTCCAGTTGGTAAATAAAAGAACAAGCAAGGAAGTATTCCACAGAGAGGGCACCCACTGGTGGCTGACCGGTTTCAAGCCCTGTGAGCCTGGTACACATGCAGATCTGGTCATGAAAGCCAAGATCTGGTTCAAGGATGCAAATATGCGGAATGCCATGTATGATTCCATGGTAAGAATGGGCTATGCACCTGTTAAAGAAGCCAAGGGAGCCGAGTTTGGGATTTCCTTCAACTTTGATCAGCCCAAAACCAGGCAATCCAAGGAAACCGAACAGCAGTACAGGAACCGTCCAGCCCAGGTACAGCAGAAAAAGGCTGTAAACCAATAATTGATGATTAAATAGATTCGGTTTAACTCACAAAATTAAATTTTCGCAAAGGGGGAATTCATGATGCAATCCGACAACACAAACCAAAATCTGAATACCGGCGATGTTTCCCACAACGAGAAATCACTGCGAATTGGCCTCTTGCACAAAGCCCTTCACCTCCTTGGCTTTCATGTGGATAAAGAGGAAGAGGAGCGGAATCTGGCGAGCGAATCCACCCTGAAGCAGGTCCGGTTGTTTCAGGAACGGATGAATATCCCCGTTAACGATGCGGTAATAATCGACAACGAAACTTTTAAGGCATTGATCGAAAAGTCAGGAGCCCAACTGACTTTAGCCGGAAAGAGTTTATCTTTATCGGGTACAGTTTATGAAAGTACCGGAGAAGTTTCAAAAAGCCGCCATGTTATAGCCCTCGGTGTGGGTTTAAAGGGTGCAGCCTATTACCGGAAGGCTAAAAGTTTAAAGGAAATACTTAAAAAAGGCGGTCTTGATAATCTTGGTGAAGCTTATACCGATAGCAAAGGCCAGTACACTATCAAAACCATAGATTATCGAACCGAAGCAAATGTGCGCAAAAAGACCGACCTTGTAGTTTTTGCCGTTGATGGGGACAGCATACTTGGCCGATCCCAGCTGATAAATCCAGGTCCAAGCCGGAGCAGCGGTATAATAGGAAATGTCGATATCAGGATTACCGTAATATCAAGCAAAACCGAATATGAGTTGTTGATGAAAACTCTAAATAATTATCTAAAAATAAACAAGGCAAACCTTTCCGATCTGGCCCGCTCTCATGACCAGGTACTTTATACTGCAGGGGAGTTGAATGAAAAATACCTCAATGTCAGGATTGTAGCCAAAGCCCGGGAACTTGCCCCCCATATGTCCCATGAGCTTTTGTACGGGCTTGGAAGGCAGAAAATCCCCTTTGACCTGGCTGCATTGTATAAAAAGAATGACACCCAATTAAAAAAAGCCATAGACAGATCAATCAGAAACAACCTGATAAAGCCCTACGACAGGGAAGAAATAGATTCATTTATAAATAAACTCCGTGAAAGGGCAACAAACCATTTGCTTCAACAAAAAAACTCAAAAGGGCAGTTCAGCTTGGATGAAATTCTATCTGTTCCCCTACCTGAACAAAACCATCGAGTAGCCTTTGTAAATGCGGTGCAGAGTTTTAAAGCCACCGGTTCCAATGCTAAAAAGCTGGATTACGGCAAGTTCTGGAACGAGTATCTCCCTGCCCTCCCCTCATTTAAAAGGAACCCAGATCTGGTCAACAGGCTTTTATTTACTCAGCAGCTGGCAGTTCTTTCAGGGGGGCATCTTCCTTTAATTAAGGAATTTCAGGATAACCACAAATATACAAAAGCAGAAGAGCTTTTGAAGCTTGATACGAAAACCCTGACAGACATTTTTACAAAAACCGGCGTTCCGGATTTTATCAAGGCAGATACCGAGAAAAACAGAGTTTTAAAATATGTCGAGAGATTTGAAAACCTTATTAATTCAGCATTTCCCACGCAAAAAATCAGCACTATGCTGAAAAACAACCGTATACCGCTTAAAAATGCTTCTACCGCAAACGGTTTAAAAACATTTTTGGACATTGCCGAGAAATTTGATATAAGCACTTCCCGAATTCATGATTTTGAAAAAGAGATCAAGGAGGCAGTTCCTGAAAATTTTGAAGCAGTTAAAAACGAGCTTAAGCGTATGCAGCGTTCTTTTCAGGTGAGTACCTCTCCCCAGGTCATGGCAGCATTAATGAAAAATGACCTTGATTCCGCCTATAAAATAGCAAGCATTCCAAGAAAAAGCTTTTTGAAAATGTATAGCAATTCCCTTGGCGGACCCCAGACCGCCGATGCAGTTCACCAGCGGTCTACTTTCATCAGCACACGGGCGGCTGAACAGGCTATAAAAATGTATGATCTTTCACACTCCGAGGCGCCGGGTTTTGCCTACTCAGGTGATGACTACAACAAGACAATGGCTGTATTGCAAAGGAACGTTCCCAATTATTCCGAACTCTTTGGGAGCCCGGACATATGTGAATGTGACGAAGGCCGTTCGGTATACAGTGCTTCAGCATACTTAGTGGATATGCTGAGATTTCTGTGGAGAGGCGTAAAAAATCATGATGGCAAAAGCCCTCTGGACATATTTAAAGAAAGACGACCAGACCTTTTATATCTGCCTCTTACATCTGAAAATACAAATACCATTATCCCCTACATAGACCTGGTTAACGAAGTAATGGAATATTACACCTATCATGGCTCGCTTGACCAAAACACCGCCTATGATACTGGGGATACCTTTGCGGATGAGCTTAGGGCAAGTCCC
The DNA here is from genome assembly GCA_001516045.1 of Desulfosporosinus sp. BRH_c37. Lineage (GTDB taxonomy): Bacteria > Bacillota > Desulfitobacteriia > Desulfitobacteriales > Desulfitobacteriaceae > Desulfosporosinus. The sequence goes on along the minus strand of LOEW01000141.1, from coordinate 11,144 downwards.
CAGAACTTTGAACTGGAAGCCTACCGCATATTGAAAAAGGCTGTCTACCCTTTCTCGCTTCCCTATCACCAGCCTCTGGACGTAATACGGACTTACGGGAGGCATCTTGGCACTGAGCGCTTTGAAATAATGAATGTTTTTGCAGGCAGTTCGTCAGCAAACTCAGTTCGTGCTTATCAAGCTGAAGTATTAGGCATGTCCCAGGAAGAGTATGCAATAATCACGGGTAAAAAATTTGACAACTCTAATGATACAATAAACCTTTGGGAAGATTACGGTTACAACAGTCATTCGGATCTTGAAAAACTGGCCGGAACCGGTATAAAAGATGGAATCCATGAATTTTTAAGACGTTCAGGCATAAATTATACGGACTTTGTGGAACTTCTTAAAACCAATTTCATTAACCCTTACCAGAGTATACTTGATTGGCTGGAAGAACTGTTTTCAGACAGCAGCCTTGGAGGAAAGACTCTTTACAGTAAATTGCAGAAAATAAATTACGGTACCTTACTTCCTTCATCAGACAGCGAAATTATGACTGCCCTCAATCAGGCAAAGATATCTGCAAATGATTTTACCGCCTGGGTAAAGGCCAATTTTTCTAATTTCAATTCAATAATTACCCTTTACCAGTCAAAATCAAGGTGTGATCTTGATACAACCTATCTTCGTACAATAGGAAACGTCTATGCATCTGCAGGTACTTCCGGAATACAGGATGTAACATGGTCTAAAATACATAGATTCCTGAGGCTCTGGAAAAAGTTGGGCTGGACAATTCATGAAACAGCTCTAGTGCTTGATGTTCTGGGAGAACGTGATACACATGGAATTGTGGACATCACACAACTTACGCTTAGTCGAATTTCCTCTGCAGTTATGTTAAACAGGGATTTGAAATGTCCCGTGAACCAATTGGCAACCCTCTGGGGGAATATTGATTCCTACGGAAAAAAATCCCTTTACAAAAAACTATTCCTCAACAAGGCTGTACAAAGGATAGACACAGCCTTTGAGCCAGACGGTTTCGGCAATTTCCTGACTGATAAAAATGCAAAACTTAAGGATCATATTCCGGCCATTCTTGCCGCTTTCAGAATGTCCGGAGATGACCTTGATTCAATCATAGATGTCTCAAGTGTGATTGAAAACATGGTTTCAAGGCCTTTAAGACTGGATAACGACCTTTTAAACATTTCAAATCTCAGCACAATATATCGCTACACTGTCCTAGCCAAAGCATTGAAGATAAAAGTTCCCGATTTCTGCCTTTTAGTAGAGCTTTTTATAAAAAAACCTTTCAGTATATTCAGCAATGATACAAAACTTTTTACAAACATTGACCCCAGCCTGACCCTAAACTTTGAAAAGATGGCTCAACAAATCAAATCTTCCGGGTTCAAAGCCGAAGTTCTGCAATATATTTTTACCGGAATACTTCCATCCGGTTCAACAACCAATCTTGGGCTTAATATCGACAAGGTGAAGACGGCAGCCAGGCAAATCCGGGAGGAACTCGATGCAATAGAACAAAATTTCCCTGATGTTCCCGCTGCTCCTTTGACCTCGGGCATACTGTCCGATATTCTATCTCTTTCATATGATGCAGATATAGTAAGCAGCCTTATTGGAATTGTTGAATCGGTCCAGTCCTATCAGGTTTTGACCGATACCGACTTGAGTATTGCCATTCCGCAGCTTATGACACAAAAATACAGCTATGATCCGGCAAGTGGGATACTTACTTCAAAAGGGTCCATGACAAATGCTGATAAGACAGCCTTAAAGTCATTGCCCGGATCAAATGACAGTTTCAACAGCGCCGTGGATAAGCTTTATACCTTGTCCAGGACTAACATTTCAGGCAGCCCAATGTATACAGTAATGACTAAGGCCAATCTGACTGTTACAATACCTGAATCCCTTTCAGCAAAGTTTTCCTACACCAAGGCAAGTGGAAGACTCTCCTGTACAGGAATAATGTCCGACAGTGAAAGAACAGAACTTATAAACCTTCAAGGTGCTGATTCAAATTTCAATAGTGCTGTAAACTCTTTGTACACCATGCCTGAGGATTTCATTGTCAAGAACTTTGACAAAGTTTTCAAAGACATGAATTCTACAAAAAGTATACTCCTAAACCACCCTGCCCAAACAGTTGAAGCCGCTTTGGAGGAAAAGCTGGGGTTTGTTTACAGCTCCTACCTGCCTCTTCTTAAAAGGAAACTTCATGAAGATGCGATTATCCAGCATATTGCCTCTCTTACCGGCACAGTGGAAGAAGCTGTTTCGATACTGGTAAAGGAAGATTTGGAGTCCCTGATTGCTTCAATAAATCAGCAAGGATTCTCAGCCCAATATTTTTCCGATTCTACATTTACAAATGCCGACAAATCAGCAGTTGACGGCAGTCTAAATTACAATTGGGGAAACAAAACATCCGGCAGCTCCAGATGGGAAGCCTATCTGACATCACCTTCCACAGGTGAGTATACTTTGACAGTTGATGTATTAAAGCCGGATGAGACTTTTAAATTATATCTTGACAATACTTTGATATTGGAAAAACCTGCAAACAATACCCAGACATCATGGGAAGTCATAGTCCAGCTCAATTCCTCCTTGCTGCATGCCATAATGCTCGAATGCTCAATTTTCTCACAGGATTCCGGTGTTAAGCTTTCATGGAAATCCGCCACATCACAGATTGAGACTGTTCCTTCAGGTGCCGTATACCCCAAAAACGTTATAGATAGCTTTATCGATAGTATGACTGTCTATCACAGGGCGGTCAGATTCATCACCGGCTTTAAACTGACCGGCCAGGAAATACAACATTTCAAGTTCTACGGCAAAGATTTTGACAATATAGATTTCAAGGCAATAACACCTGTCCACTGGATCAGATTTAACAACTATGTTCAGCTTAGAAACTCGGTACCCCAAGCAAAGGCTCTTTTGACCGATGTCTTTAAATCTGCCAACATATCAAACCCTGCTCCAGTGATAACTGATATTTTAGGCAAGCTTTGCCTCGCCACAGCCTGGGACTTTGATACCGTCAGTTATCTTTCGGGTTCCTGCTTCAATTTGGGCATCGGAGATTTTAAAAATGAAATTTCGATATCAAAACTCTTCAGTGCCTTGAAATATGTAAATTCAACCGGTATACCGGTAAAGACAATAATTCAATGGGCAGCCCCGGAAACTGATTTTGACAAGCTGAATATCTGTGCTGAACTGGTTAAAAACGCAGTCAAAGCCAAATACGAAAGTGACGACTGGATGAAGATAGCAGGAGGATTGAGTGATAAAATCCGTGAGAACCAGAAACAGGCTCTCATTGATAATCTCCTTACAAATCAGAAGCTGATTGACTGGGGTGTCAAGGATGCCAACGGCCTTTTTGAATATTTCCTCATCGATGTGCAGATGACTCCATGCATGGATACATCAAGGATTGTTCAGGCTAATTCTTCTGTTCAGCTCTTTGTGGAACGATGCTTATTAAATCTTGAAAGTGATAAAACCACAGGTTTCGAAAAGGGTGCAGCACCTGACTGTATTGACAGGGACCGTTGGGAATGGATGAAAAACTACCGTGTTTGGGAGGCTAACCGTAAAATTTTCCTCTATCCTGAAAACTGGCTTGAGCCTGAATGGCGGGATGATAGAAGCCCTTTCTTCAAGGATCTCGAATCGGAGCTGATACAGAATGACATAACTGACCAAAGCGTAGAAACCGCATTCAGAAATTACCTGACCAAACTCAATGACGTGGCAAATCTTGATGTGTGGGGCATTTACCAGGAGAATGATGATGTCGGCGCATTCAAGCTTTTGCATGTATTCGCAAGATCCCATAATGCCCCCTACCAGTTTTATTACCGTACCTGGAACAAGTACATGAAGTGGAGTGCATGGGAAAAGATCCAGACTGACATAAGATGTATTGACGACGGCGATAACAGCGGCGTACATCTGATACCTGTAGTGTGGAAAAAGAGGCTGTTCCTTTTCTGGCCTGAATATATCCAGAAACAAGAAACCAACACTCCCAAAAAGGATGGAAGCAGCGAAGATGCCAGCTTTGTGGATGTATCCAAAAAGCCTACATCTTCTTTGAAAGCAACAGATTATTGGGAAATAAGACTTGCCTGGTCGGAAAATCAAAACGGCAAATGGAGTCCTAAGCAGCTCACAAAGGAGTTCATAAGAGTAGACGGGAGCACTCTTCCAAAGGAGCTTTCATTTTATACTTACATCGACAAAAGTACATCAAGGCTTGATATTGGAATCAGAATGAAATATAAATATTTTGGTGAATTTCCTGTTTATTCCGATACATCAAATTCTGATGGTGATTCCTATTCAGACTATTCCTATAAAGAAACCCTAACAGCTTATGGTAAAACATTCGGAGGATTTTCCCTGTCTGATATCCAGGCAAAAGTACAGATTCTGGATACAGATTATTATATATCGCTTTTTGAAGACTATTACCAGAATTATTTTATGAAACAGCAGAATAATTCCATACTTGAATTCAAAGGGAAAACATATCTCGGTGCAGTAGTGGATCACAAACTCTTAAATTCCAACAACCTGTTCAATTTCATAAATTCATCACTGGTCAATCCTTTCTTTTATAGTGATTCCCACCGCACCTATTTTGTTAGGCCAGTCGATGTAAAGATACAGGATGTTGTAAAAGATCCAGGAAAGTCCGAGCCATTTATACCAGACATTGTTGAACCGGAGTACACTGAGCCTGTTCACGAAATAGGACCCGATGATTACATACCCGACCCGGTTGATGAGGGTGTAATAATAAATGAATACGATGTTTACGACCCTGTTAACGTGGCAACAAACACAAATATTGAATATGCAGCAAGTGACAGCAGTCTTGTGGATGCATCCATTGTGTATTCAGCTTCAGAGATGGCAAATGCAGCAGTGGCCACAGCCAATTATGCTCCGGAAACTGCTGTAAAAGTCATGTCCTATAATACTTCAAAAGAAGGACAAAACTTCGGCGCAGGTATGACCCAGATGTACATCCAACAATCCAACAGAAAAATAGCAAATTATTCAACTGTTGAAAAGGCTTTTGGGGGTAATTACGGTGATCCCGGCATTTACCAGGGAGGCTGGCATTACGAAAAAGGGTTGGAATTCCACACCTTCTATCATCCCTATTCCAGCCAGTATGTCACCAACATGAACAATTGTGAGCTTCCCATCAAGGGCCTGCAGGACAGTGATACCAGCATACCGGGTGATAATGGCGCCACATTCAATACCTATGGTCCGGATTCGACATATGTACCTGTGCCTGCTGATTTTGCAAGCAGGACTTATTACAAGGAAAATGTCTGCTTTGATGCGCTTGGGGCAAACAGCCTTTACAACTGGGAATTATTCTTCCATGCACCCCTTTACATCGCCACCAGGTTAAGCAGGAATGGAAAGTATGAAGAGGCAATGAAATGGTTCCACTACATTTTTGATCCGACAACCGACCAGATGCCCAGGCCCGGACAAAGCGACACATCACGCTACTGGAATGTACTCCCCTTTAAAACCACCCCCAACCAGAGTCTTGAGTACTGGTTTACCAGCCTGTTGCCAAACAAAAATCCATCTTCTGAAAACAGCCAGATCGGAGAATGGAGAGATAACCCATTCAAGCCACATCTTGTTGCACGAGACCGCCCCTTGGCTTATATGAAAAATGTTGTCATAAAATATGTTGAAAACCTTATTTCCTGGGGAGATTCACTCTTTACAATGGACACGATGGAAAGTGTCAATGAAGCCCTGCAGATTTATGTTATTGCAAGTCACATCCTGGGACCCCGTCCCCAGTTTGTCCCAAAACGCGGTGATGTAAAAGCCGAGACCTATGATTCTCTCAAAGACAAGTGGGACGATTTTTCCAATGCACTCGTTGAGATGGAAAACATATTCCCATACAGCAGTGCAGTCCCTGTGGGCTCGGGCAATGCACCGTCAAGTCTGTTGGGTATTGGCCCTGCGTTGTATTTTTGCATACCAAGCAATGATAGATTGCTTGAATACTGGGGCACGGTTGAAGACCGCCTGTACAAGATCCGTCACTGCTTGAACATCGCAGGAGTGGAAAGACACCTGGCCCTCTTCTCCCCACCGATTGATCCAGGAGCGCTTGTAAAGGCAGCAGCCCAGGGTTTGAGCCTTGGCAGTATTCTTGCGGACCTGAGCAGTCCTCCGCCCCTATACAGATTCTCGTATTTGATAAAACAGGCAAATGATTTCTGCAATGATGTGAAGACTCTGGGTAATATTCTGATATCTGTTCTCGAGAAAAAGGATGCTGAAGAACTAAGCCGCCTAAGGGCTTCCCAGGAATCCAGCGTACTGGAACTGATGACCCAGGTCAAGGAGCGCCAGATTCTCGATGCCAAGGCAGTAAGGGAAGGTTTGCAAAAATCAAGAGATGCTGCAGAATTAAGACTTCACCATTATAATGGCTTGCTGTCCTCCCAGGATATAACAGTTCCTGCATCCCCCGTAATCGGTTCCGATCTGAATGCAGACAGTGAACTACCTGCCGACACAAGCATCCCTGAAATCAAAATGGATGTGGATGACTCCCTTACTGACAGTGGAGAATCAGGAGTCAAAATCATAAACAAGGAAAAGGAAGACCTTGAAAAGGCCAAAAAAGCCATAATATACCAGGAAGTGGCATCAGGCATAGAGGGACTTGCAGGACTTTTGCATCTCATACCTGACTTTAAAGCCAGTGCCGAACCCATGGGAGTTGGTGCATGCATAAGTTACGGTGGTTCCAACATTGGTTCTGGCGTTTCGGGTCTGGCCAAAGTACCTATGATTGTTGCCTCGGTTTACACCCATCAAGGTGCCCAGGCTGCAAAGACAGCCGGCTTCATTAGGAGGGAGCAGGAATGGACCCTCGCGACCAACCTTGCTGCAAAAGAAATAATTCAACTTGATAAACAGGTCACAGCTGCCGATATCAAGGTTCAGATTGCTCAAAAGGAGCTGGAAGTACATGAGAAACAGATTGATAATGCAAAAAGCATAGAGCAGTTCCTCCAGGACAAATTTACAGGCCTGGAGCTATACCAGTGGATGAAGGAACAGCTGTTTGCTGTATATAAACAAAGCTACAACATGGCATTTGATCTTGCCAAAAAGGCAGAAAAATCATATAGATTTGAAACCGGAAAGGAAATAACCAATTTCATTCAATACGGATACTGGGACAACACCAAGCAGGGATTGACCTCTGGCGACAAGCTCCAGGCTGCACTCAGGAATATGGAAAAATCCTATACCGAAGAAAACAGGCGTGAATATGAGATTATCAAACATGTATCCATTGCACTGCTTAACCCGCTTGCCCTTTTGGAGCTCAAAACTTCCGGCAAGTGCTTCCTTACGCTGCCTGAAGAATTTTACGACCTTGATTATCAGGGACATTACTTCAGAAGAATCAAATCAGTCAGCCTGTCCATTCCCTGTGTTGCTGGTCCATATACTTCTGTCAACTGCACCTTGAGGCTTTTGAAGAACACAATACGCACCAAAACCATAATGAATGAAGATGGCAATTATGAACATAACAATGATGAAGGTGTATGGGTAGAAGATTCGCGCTTCCGCGACTCAAATGTTCCTGTGAAGGCCATTGTATCAAGCACCGGGCAGCATGACCCAGGAATGTTTGTATTGAATTTCAAGGACGAGCAGTATCTGCCCTTTGAAGGCGCCGGAGCAATCAGCGCTTGGAAAATAGAGCTGACCCAGGATACCCAGTTGCGACAGTTTGACTATTCGACAATTTCTGACGTCATACTGCACATAAGCTATACAGCCCGGGAAGATGCAGGTTTGTTCAGGGAAAAGGCAATATCGCATCTGAAGGAATTGCTCACAAACGCTGCAGAACTCTCAACCCAACCCTTGATGCGCATGTTCAACATCAAGCAGGAATTCACAAACGAGTGGTTCAGGTTCTTAAATCCTTCTGTTACAGGAGCCGACCAGCTATTGAGCCTTACTATCAGGAAAGATAACTTCCCGTTCTTTGTACACAACCGTGATATATCAGTAAAACGTATTGATGTACTGATTAACGGTTCAAGGCAGGGTGACTACAAGATGCTGATGTCCTGTACAGACCTGGATACCAACCCGATGAATTCTTCAGAAATCACCATGTACCAGGATGCAACTTTTGCAAACATGCAAAGGACATCATTGACAGGCAGTCCAGCCAACATGAATATCGAGAATATTGATTTGTTTTCACAATTGTCAATGAAGTTCAGGTACAACAGTGAAACACAATACAACAAAATTGCTTCAAATCCTGAAGAGATCTCAGATATGTATATTGTGGTACATTACTCTTTAAATAACTGAGTATGTTACGCTGTTCCAATAGGGTGACGCGACCATTGGGATAGAAAACAATCATTCTATTCCCAGCATCGAAACATTGATTAAAATATGTGAGGCCCTGGACATCACGCCGGATTACTTCCTGCTGGGTATTGTCAGACACACGAATGACAGCCTGCTTTCTCAAATTAATCAAAAAATCAAGCTGTGCGATGAGAAAAAGCTGGAACTGGTTGATCATTTCATAACGTGGGTAGTTGATGAAAAACTATAGTTTCAAAAAAGTGCGGACTGCACTTTTTTTATTTATAGGCTTTAGCCTGTTTCGTACACGAAGTGTGCGAAACAATAAACAACGCGCTATGCGGGTGGGGAACAAAAGTTATACGAAAAAATCACCTATAAGTTAAACTAGAGTTGTTCAAGCTACTAAATTAACTTAAGAAAGGTGATTTTAATGGCCAATAAGGAATACAGTTTGGCGCATGCAAAATGGATGTGTAAATATCATATCGTGTTTACACCTAGATACCGGTGATAACTTTGGATAAAACGACTCCGAAAGAGGCTGTTTGTCAGATTTTTGAAAATGTGAATACCGGTGGCGTGGCCCTTACAGTCTTTGAACTTGTTACTGCCACTTTTGCGGCAGAAGATTTTAATTCCCCCTTCCATATATTAAGAGGTCGAGTATTCTGATGCATAATCTTATTATAAACAAAGGAATACTTGTTATTTTGTTGAAATATCAAGTGTAGTGTTGCCCGTAGCTTCAACCTTTAATTACCGACATGTGTCGTATATACCCTATGGAATTGGAGGGATCTGCGACACATGTCGGTAATACATCGTTCTACGACATATCACGCAAAGGTCGCGCCATCCTTGGCGCGGACGAAAAAGAATTTGAGCTATTTCTTCAGTAGGACAATAATGTAATTATCGGTGTGCAATGTGTGTAATTAATAGATGTGGCAGATATTGGTTATAGAGGTTATAATAGAGCTAAGAGAGTATAGCAAAGGAGATTGATAATATGGCTAACGCATACGTTATTGATAGAAACTCAATCAAGCTTCCAAAGGAGGTTTCTGAAAAGCTGAAATTGAAGGAAGGAATGGAACTAAAGGTTATATCTGACGAAGTGGATGGGGTTTTAATATTGAAGGTTGTTGAAGGGAAAAGCAAGGATTTTTCCGGTATTAAAGGGATCGGCAAAGAGATATGGGAAGATGTTGACGCTCAGAAATACGTTACTCAGGAGAGAAACGAATGGAACTGAAGAAGGGCTTAAAGCTTTTTGTAGATACGGCACCTATTATATATTTTATTGAGGAACATCCAGTTTACATCAATGAAGTTTCCGATATATTTGACAGAACAGCTGAAGGAACTGTACAGGTAGTTACGTCTGTTATTACCTTGATAGAGGTTCTGGCAAAGCCATATAAACTTGGGAAAAATGATATAGTAGGTGTTTACAAGGATTTCTTTTCCAATTCAAAGGGATTCTCTGTTATGAGTATTGATACCAGTATCGCAGAATTGACTGCAAAGATAAGGGCAGAATTTGGGTTTAAGGTGCCTGATGCTCTTCAATTGGCTATCTTTGAACATAATGATTGTGATTTTTTTGTAACCAATGATAAACAACTCAAGATTTATGACAAAAATAGGATTTATATCTTAGGTGAAAATAGTTGATCATTGAAGGTATTATGAATGTTCCTTTAAGGCAGCGCCGTCCATGGCGCTGTCTGAGTATGGGGGCACGATACGTCGTAGAACAACGTATTCCCAAAATCTGAGAGGGTATGCAAGTAGTAACCAGACTTCGGGAATACGCGGGACGTTAGCTGAAATCGGTCGCAATAGCCGCGCCATCCTTGGCGCGGTTTAGATTTCAAGGGGATTCTTTGATTGTAAGTAACATGGTATAATGGGATTATATAGAAACATTAAGGCGGTGTATATAAATGAAATGGGAGGAAGTTAGAAAAATATATCCTGATAGATTTGTGAAAATTCAAATTCTCAAGGCTCATATTGAAGATAACGTACGGTATATTGATGATATGGCAGTAATGCAGGCTTTTGATGATGAGAGGGAAGCAACGAGAGAGTTGGTACGGGCAAAAGATGATATTTTAGTTTATCACACTGGAAAAGAAAAGCTTGAAGTACAGATCAAGCAGATATTTGGGTTTAGAGGAGCAACCTAATGAATATGAATTTTCAGGATGGGCTTTTGTTTACCTCTATCCAAATATCATTTCGCGGCAGTACAAAAGTAATTGAAAATGTTGTGATTGATACCGGAGCTGCAGAGACAATAATTTCACCGGATGCCGTTGAAGATATAGGGATTTTTGCAGAATTAGAAGACAGTGTAAATTCATTCTATGGTGTTGGAGGGAGCTTACATAACTTTTTCTCGAAAAATGTAGAGAAGATCAAATTGGGTGAGGTCAGTTTAGAAAAAATTAAAATGGATTTTGGAGTTATTGACCCAAAAGGCTATATTAATGGACTTTTAGGTTTGGATTTGCTTATGAAGTTAGGTGCTGTTATAGATTTAAAGAAATTATTATTAACATTAGATGCATAGTGAAGGATTATCTGGGGAGCCGCCGTCCATGCGGCTTCTGGCTTGCGGGGCACCTGACTCCGCATAACAGCGTATTCCCAAAATCTGAGAGAATATGAAAGTAGTAACCAGACTTCGG
>LOEW01000140.1 GCA_001516045.1 Desulfosporosinus sp. BRH_c37 | reverse complement strand
CCCAAAAGGAACTCTTAGCGGCGAAGTCGGACTCTACCCCCACCGAAACAGAATAAGGTGTACCACTCCCACTTGTAGAAGTGGAAGTCTTACGATTTGGATCAAAGATCAGCTTATCAAATGCTGAACTGGCAGATTTAGTCGCCCCTAAGGAAAAGGATTAAAATATTCCATATTTCTTAGGGGCGTTAACCTTGGAGACATTATATTTATTCTTTCATTCAGCTATACTAATGGTCTGCTCGTGGAAAGGCTAGCTAATTTTCAAATTTTGAACAGAACTTATTATTCGGGTGATTTCAAAAGGTTTATCTAATATTCTGATGCCTTTTTCTTGAAAATCTTTAATTTTTTCCTGCGGCAAATCCCCTAAAACTATGATATTAATTCCAGGCCACATTTCATGAATTTCTTCAATTCTTGTAAGTTCGTTATTATCGAGTGATCCCTCAAAAATAACCAACTTTAGCAAAACACTGTTTATACTAATCGTACAATCTTCGAAATCACTCATCTTAAGAACTTTTACGCGCTGATCGAGCACTTTTAGGGCTTTCTCCAACGTATAGCTTAAGATTTTATCCTTGACTATTAAGGCGACATCAATTGCTTTCCTCTCAAAGCTGGCAATTGGAAGAGTAATCGTAAAGACTGCTCCACTTTGTGGTGAATTGCTTGCTTCTATTTCCCCATCGTGATTATGAATAATCGCTTTAACTACGGCGAGGCCTAACCCTGTTCCTCTTTCTTTTGTTGTAAAAAAAGGTGTAAACAGTTGATCTATTACACTAGCGGCCAAACCTGGTCCATTATCCTCAATACACACTTCTACCTTATCATTTACTTGCCGCAAAGAAATTTTGACTATTCCATTTTCATTTTCACCAAATGATTGAACTGCATTACGAACTAAATTCAAAATAACCTGAGTAAGTTGACCAGCATCAGCCTTTACAGGTGCCACCTTTCCAGCGTCGAATAAAATTTGAATACTTGTACCGATCCTCTGAAATCTGAATCAGAGCTGCTTCCTCATACTTTAGTTTAGTCTTCTATAAGACACGTTCTAAAACAATCACGAAAACGTGAATACCAACAACCTGTCCTACGGAGGCAAATAAATCATCAATGCTATTTTTGTGAAATTCCAATGATCTTACTCCCTTCCATAGAAATTCTTTCGACTATTCTTGGGTAAAATCCTTCCACATCTTCCAAATTACATGAAGAAATTATAATTGCATCGACATACCGCAACAAATTATTCTGTTACTTCGTTATATACTGATTTTAAATAATAATTCATAAATATTCAGAAAGGGGTTGAGGCAATTGGCTGTTGTTTTTTCAATCGAAGATAATCCTTCAATATCAATGGTAATAAAACTTGCCTTGACAGATGAAGGACATACCGTTATCACATTTAATAATAGTCAGAATGCGTATGAAAACCTAGTAGAAAAAGAATTAAAACCAGATGTAATATTAGTAGACCTCAATATGCCTGGAATGAACGGAAAAGAATTAGTTGAGAAGATAAGAGCTAATCCTTACATCGAGTATATTCCAGTGACAATTATCACAGGTTCAATTCCCTCGACTGAAACCTTACCATCTAAAGATTTTTACCAAGCCTTAGTACTTAAACCTTTTGATTTACAAGAATTAATTGATACTGTAGAAAGATTAACTGCATAAACTGTAAATAATTATACAAAAGTGTCCGACGAAAATGATCATTGATTTTCAAGAAAGCTTTTAGCATGTCAGCCCGCATCTCCATCATTGTATTACTCTACTATTTCCTCCACACTCATCCCGCTCTTTAACTCAAATACAAAATGCGTTGGCGTGAGAATTTATATCTTCTCAACCAACGCATTAAATATTTGTTCATAAAGTGAATGTCTGCTTCATGGAGATTTTCTGTGCTTGTTTATAGTGAATGTCCTCAAGATATGGCTAGCAATTTCTAACGGGTTAAGGTTTTTATTTATTAATAGACGATTTAAAATGCTATTATTGAGAATGGTAACTAAAATATCTAATTTATGATTATCCAATTGTTCCATAGCATGTCTAATAACCAAGGAATTGTGGTAGCTCTTTTTTAAAGGCTTAGCTAATTCTTCATATTTTCCTTTTCCACACAAATCTTGGGCCACATATATTCCTGTTAATATAGACGCTAACTGGCCAAATCCAAATGCTGGCATCATAGCGCCAAAACAATTACCCGTAAAGAATGTATTACCTAGACGAGGATATTCACAGAGACCCATTGTATATCTGTTCACCTCAAATTGGTCAGTGATCTTTAAGTTCTGTCCGATATCTTTGCAGACTTTAGTATAGAATCTGTCCCAGAGGGACTCCACATTTAAAAACTGATTTTCCGAGTAGTCAGGATATCCGATTGTAATCGAAGCTTCCTTTTCGGAATAGGGTAGTAAATATCCATATCCTTTTGGTGCAAGGTTATTGTCGAGCCAAATAGCTACATGGTGACGATCAAAATTCCCCTCCACTGTAGCACCTTTCAAAGAAACAGTGAGATCGACTTGGAAATTCTGTACCTGAAGAGCATAAGCTGCATCACCAGTAGCCATGATTACATGCGTAAAGTCTTGCAACAATTCTTCATAGGTGTTATCTGAATTGAAGTGGATCTTTGAATTAATCTGTTTAAAGAGTTGGCACTCAAAAGATTCATCGTCTCTACCTCTTAAGTTGATGAAGCCTAAGTGACCGTTCACAACCCCATGGCGATTCTCAGAAAAAAAATCCATTTTGCTTATATTGGCTAAAGGTTGGAGAAAAATTCCATGGTTTTCGGAAAGATAAGCGTAACAGTCATTGATTGGCCTATAAAAAATTGGCATAAGCGCCTCGCCGTTTACGAATCGATCTCCGACACGACTACGCTTTTCGAAGATTGTTGGGAGAACTCCGTACTTTTCTAACGTTATAGCACATGCCAAGCCAGATAGTCCGGCACCCATAATTGCTACTTTCAATTGCATCGCCGCCTTCACCGTTAGTTTGCTAATCTAAACGTATATTATTCAACAAACATAACTGGGAAGTGTTTATGTTTAGCTTGATCTATAGAGGCAGCCGAAAAGCGAGAAGCGTTTAACCGCATGCTGGATGAACTGGAATTAGCCAAATGGAAAGGGGATGGAGGAGATCTGTATACAAAGATGTTAACCACACTTAGAATAGCCACAGTGCGTACATACTACACAACCACTTTCATGGTTAATCGGCATGCCACACTCTGGGCAGGCATTCGCTGGAGCGACGCCCGCAAGGGCTCTCTTTTCAGCAACCTTTTCTATTGGTGCCCTCACTCGTCCCACTACGCTTGAACGTTCAGCCATTCCAACGCTTTCCTGCATGCTAGCTTGAACTTTAGAAACATTAATCCCGACTTCAAAATATTTCTTAATCACGCTGGCAATGGCATCAGGGCAGGATGTGGCCTTAACCCCTTCACGCCGCATACAAGCTGGGCAGCGAATCCCTTTGATTTGTTCAGTAATTGTATCGACGGACAAGCCGGAACGCAATGCAATCGAGATCAAACGAGCTGTAGCCTCAGATTGAGATGAACATCCTCCTGCGCGACCGGTATTCGTAAACACTTCACAAATTCCTTCTTCATCCGCATTAACACTGACATAAAGGTTCCCGCACCCAATTTTTATTTTCTCCGTAACCCCTATTGTCGTAGTCGGTCGTGGCCTTGGAACAACTGTGTTCACCTCAGGGATAAACGGTTTTTTTGGAGCAGACCATTGAGTTTTATCATCCTGGGCTTGTGCTGCTACGGTTCCTGTAGAAAGCACCTGCTCTTCTCGACTTCCGTCGCGATAGACCGTTAATCCTTTGCAGTTTAGTTCATCTGCCAGAAGATAGGCTTCAGCAATGTCTTCGCGTGTCGCAGTGTTGGCAAAGTTGATAGTTTTTGATACTGCATTATCCGTATACTTCTGGAAAGCCGCCTGAATCCGGATGTGCCATTCGGGCGCTATCTCTTGGGCCGTAGTAAAGACTTCCTGTACCCAATTAGGGACTTCCTGCAATCCTAGGACAGTTCCCATTTCTGCAATCTTCTGCATTAATTCTGGGGAATAGAAACTATATTCTTTGGCAAATGCTTCAAAGAGTGGATTGGCCTCGACTAAAGCCGTCCCATCCATCACCGTTTTAGTATAGGCAACCGCAAAAAGAGGCTCTACCCCGCTGGAAGCACCGCAAATCATGGATATAGTTCCAGTCGGAGCAATCGTCGTCAAGGTGGCATTGCGCAGTTTCATGCCCCCCTCAAAAATGGAGCCTTCATAATTCGGGAAGGTTCCTCGTTCTTCAGCCAAGCGTTGGGACTCAATACGGGCTTCCGTCTGAATAAATTTCATAACCTTTTCAGCATATTCAACCGCGTCTTCCGTGGCATACGATGTTTGAAGCAAAATGAGCATATCAGCAAAACCCATCACGCCAAGACCAATTTTCCGGTTCCCTTTAACAACCTCATCAATAATTGGCAGTGGATACTGATTCACATCAATCACGTTGTCAAGAAAGCGAACGGACAAGCGGATCACCTGACTCAAACGCTCCCAGTTAATAACCATTTTCCCGTTTTTCTCGCTCACCATCAACTTGAGATTGATGGAGCCTAAGTTGCACGCCTCATTTGGTAGCAAGGGCTGCTCACCACAGTTATGCACATAGATCCCGTTAGCATCAAAGGCATTGGCCCCTGGAACCTGGGCATCATAAACCTCCTCAAATCCCACTGGGAGGCATTCTGTCACGCTGGCCAGAAAGCGCTCTCTATTTAAATTACGCTGGTAGCCTTCAAGCTGGTTTTTAAGGGTTTGTGTTTTCTTATTGTTGCTAAAGCCAATTATCTCTGCAAAAATTGGCAAATTATCTAGGGATATCGAAAGTTCGTGCCCAGACTGGACTTCGTAGTCTTGATGACCGCCCTTGCCATCTGGCAAAGATTTAGTACCAGATGATTTGCGATCCTTATAAATCGTAGAAGCCATGCCTAAACGATGCAACATTCGCTGGACTATTTGAAGCCCTGAAAGATTCTTTTGCCATAACCTAACGGATACACCCTTTTCTCGAGTACCCACTACAGTTCCATCAGTATCAAACAGACCCCTTATCAGTCCTCTGTGAAAGTCTGAACTTGTTTTTTCCAGTTCCACGGTGATCCTTTTCTCTTTCGGAAAAATACCATATTCGCCCGCTAAATCACGTAAGGCTGCTAACTTCATCCGATGTTCATTTCTCTCACTGATTACCTTCTGAAAACCTTTAAAATCACTGCGATGTCGCAGGATAGAGGTCGCCTTTTCTGCAGCTAAAATCATGGACTGGGCTTCTTCATCATCCCCCCAAACAGAAATGATGCCTCCATCCTCTTTTAACGTTCCGTCCCCCAAAAGCAGACCTAAAAGATACCCTTCTTCCAAACTCCCCTGGCCAGACCAACTTAGATCCCGATTATTTGAAAGAATGATTTGATCCCCTGGTTTTAGTTCACCGGCTGGTTTCCAAATTTCAGTAATTTGTTCTCGGGTCACCTTTTCAGCAACTCGGATAAGATGATCCTGAGTTACTTTAAGCTCATAACCCCGATCTGTCTCAACCGATAAAATGGACTTAGTTCCAGTGGAAAAGAACCCCTCTGAGCTTGTCCGATAATATTTTCCGTTTAATACCAGCTCAAGTTCCTGACCTAATACTGTTTTAACTTGTGCCGGGCCATGGTCTGTCAGAATCCAAGTGTCTCCCGCAACGCAGGGATTGGTGGCTTCAATCTCGCCTAGCAGAGGAGTGGGATTCCCTTCATTTAAGCGGTCAAGAAATACTATTCCAGGTTCCCCATTCTGCCAGGCATGTTCAACGATCTTATTAAAAATCTCCGGCGCTGATAATTTCCCTACAGGGCTGCCCGTATGAGGGTCTATAAGATCATAGGGACGACCTTCACGAACAGCCAGCATGAAATCTTCCGTGATCCCAACGGAAATATTAAAGTTCGTAATCTCTTTATTATCTTCTTTACACTGAATGAAATCTACAATATCCGGATGATCCACACGAAGAATTCCCATATTAGCTCCGCGACGAGTTCCGCCTTGCTTAACCGCTTCTGTGGCAGCATTAAAAACCTTCATAAAGGAAATTGGACCCGAGGCCACTCCACCAGTTGAGCGAACCATGCTATTTTTAGGACGCAAACGAGAAAAGCTGAAACCAGTTCCTCCACCAGATTTATGAATGATCGCAGCATTTTTTATTGCATCAAAAATCTGTTCCATGCTGTCTTCAATCGGTAAGACAAAGCAAGCACTCAATTGTCCGAGATCCCGACCAGCATTCATAAGCGTCGGTGAATTTGGCATGAATTCGAGGTTCGCCATCATGGTATAGAATTCTTTAGCCAGGGTCGCCGTTTCTTCTTTACCTTTGCCGTATTTATCCTCTTCAATTTCCGCAATCACATAGGCCACTCGATAAATCATGTCTTCCGCAGTTTCAACTACTTGTCCGTTTGCTTGTTTTAAGTACCGTTTTGCCAATACTACACGCGCATTAGGTGTAAGATTAGCCTTTGGCCAGGTTTTTGGTGCTTGTCCTTCGAAACTCAACGCGAATCCCCAACTTTCCTTCATAACTATTCATCTAGTCCCTCTTCTTCATACTTTCCCGCTTTTCAATAAGCTCGTGTAACTCTTCCATAAATCGTTGTATGTCCGGAAACTGACGATAGACGGAAGCAAAACGAATGTAGGCTACTTCGTCCAATCCAAACACCTGTTCCAGCACAGCTTCCCCCACTTGAGCACTCGACACCTCACGCTCATGGCTGTTACGTAGGATTTTTTCAACAGCGTAAGCTGCATCCTCAATTTGTTCCGTGGAAACTGGCCTTTTTTCACAAGCCCTTAGCATACCTGCCATCATTTTGGAACGGGAAAACTCTTCACGACGTCCTTCTTTTTTTACAACAATAAGCGGAGAATCCTCAAATTTTTCAAAGGTGGTAAACCGACGCAAGCAACGTTCACATTCCCTACGTCTTCGAACAGCAGTTCCTTCTTCAACCTGACGTGAATCATGAACTTTTGTGTCCTCATTGCCGCAGAATGGACAATGCACAGCATCACCCCCAACATCTAGTGTTCTATAAATTTAACCACACTATATGTTGTGTGTCAACATGACTTTAGACCTAATTTGACTCGTTCTTCTCTCCCCTCGCTTATTTCTGTTAACTAATCATTTTCTTCCTTTAATTCTTGTATAGAGTACTATTTTGATTTAGATTTAAAGTAGTATTCCTAATCTAAAAAGGGCAGAATAATTTTGTAACCATTTATATTGGTATATTTAGGAAGGAGTGATTTGACCGTGATTAAGAAATTCCCTGAAAGAAACGCAAACCCAAACACCAAGCCAATTCCATCTCGTCCTGAAGATCAACCAAGCATGGATTCTAGGGACGGGCATGGACTTTCGAAAGAAGAAGCCTTACGATCCAAGAAGTAACTATTAGTGAAATGCAACTTACTTAGTCCTACGTTCATTCTTGTATCATAAAGCTAATAAGAAAGGAGGCATCTCCACGTGCCACGTATGCGCGTCGTGAAAAGTTCCGGAGTGTAGACGTTATTTGTGAAAATCTTATGCGTGCTTACCTTTTTAACGCCAATCAATTTGTTAATAAACATGATTGTTCTGAAATTCGCTTTTTGATTTAAACAGAAAGGCCTGAACCCTCTCAAAATTGAGTTAGGTTCAGGCCTTTTTTGTCTTTGTTATAACTATGGTTGTTCCTTAATTTCATTTCTGGTAAAGGCGTTAACGCATAGGTAAGAAATTTCATTTTGGGTTTAAATTTTTGTGCGGGAAATGTTTGCAAGAACCAGTGTTACAAGCAAAGCGATTAAGGACTGTGATGTAAAGCATATGTAAATCTGAGATTTGTGAGATTTTTTCTCTAGAATCCTTGATTTATGGATATAATTCTGTAATAATGAGCATAATATTATAAATCTTGAGAAAAAATCTCTAGGATTGGAGTGGTAAAATATGCTATGTCAGTTTACATTTGAAAATTTCAAATCATTTAAGAATGAGGCTACCTTGGACTTGTGCGCCGAAAAAATCAGCGAGCATGAGGAGAGTCTGATTGTAGATTCGTACGACAGTGAGAAATTTTTGCCGGTTACTTCTATATATGGCCCAAATGGCGGAGGGAAATCCAGCGTGTTAGAGGCGTTTGTGAACTTATCTCACAAGGTACTCTTGCCGGTCATAGCGTTAAAGGCCATGGCAACTTCAAAGGATGAAAACCTTGAGGATGGAAAAATGAAAGAATTCAAGCATTTTCCTGTTGATGATAAAGAAAAATATTACTTGTTCGACAAGAGCTGTAGGGAATTACCTATAAAATTTGATGTCCTCTTTCGCGTTAATGAAACCGAATATCGGTATCAGTTGAATATTCTGCATTCTAATATTGTAGAAGAAAACCTGTATGCGAAAAACCTTCAAACAGATGAATTGGAAATAGTGTTTGAGCGGAATGCCTCTGATTTTTATATTGGCGATGCTTTGGGGGAAGTCAAAGTTGGAAACATTAAGTCCTCTATTCCGTTACTGTCGCATTTGTCCATAAACTACGATATCAAAACAATTGACGATGTAATCAAATGGTTTTTAGAGTGCAGGATTTTAGATTATGATAATCCGTATGCGGATAAAAGGATTGTTTTTCTAAAGGACAAGAACAGGGAAGATATTTTCTTAAAAACGCTCGCCGAGATGGATATCAATATAACAAGCATACGGACAGAAGAAGATACTAATGGGAAAATAACCGCTGTTTACACTACACACTGCTTGGAAGATGGTTCGTGTGTGGAATTACCCTTTGAGGAAGAATCGAGTGGAACACGTAAGCTCTTTGGTTTGCTACCTTTTCTGTTGGGGTGCTTGCATAAGGGAAGCCTTGTTATTGCTGACGAGATGGATGCCAAGTTACATCC
>LOEW01000139.1 GCA_001516045.1 Desulfosporosinus sp. BRH_c37 | reverse complement strand
TACAAATATATTGGGGGAGAGCGCTGCCCCATAGTAGATACTTGGTGGCAAACGGAAACGGGTATGATTATGATGACGCCCGTTCCAGGGATTACTCCCCTAAAGCCAGGATCGTGCACGATCCCGTTCCCCGGTGTCCATATAGAAATAGTGGATCATGTGGGGGACCCCGTTCCGAAAGGTGAGGGTGGGTATTTAGTGGTTCGCGAGCCCTGGCCGGCGATGCTTAAAACGGTATATGGTGATGACAAACGCTATGAGGACACGTATTGGAACCAGATCACGGGCGTATATTTTACCGGGGACGAAGCAAAATGGGATGAAGATGGTTATTTCTGGGTGATTGGGCGTGTGGATGATGTGATCAATGTCTCAGGGCATCGGATCGGAACGGCGGAAGTAGAAGGTGCTTTGGTGGATCATCCAGCGGTTGCTGAAGCAGCCTGTGTGGGTAGAACTCACGAAGTAAAAGGTCAAGCGGTGTTTGCCTTCGTCAGTCTAAAAGAAGGAATTGTAATCCACGATAAGCTAATTGATGAACTGAAAGCGTATGTTGTACTAAAAATCGGTTCGCTTGCGCGACCAGATGACATTTTTTTGAGTGCTGAATTACCTAAGACTCGAAGTGGAAAGATTATGAGACGCCTACTAAAGGATATCGCTGAGGGTCGCGAAATGGGGGATACCAGTACCCTGGCAGATGCTACGGTCATAAATTTTCTGAAGAAGAACGTTGAAACCCGGAGAATCCTAGAAACGCAGGATGCCCCGTTAAGTAAGGTTGCTAGTAATCAGTGAACTCGTTCAACTAAAGATAAAACGTAAGTTTGAATATCAATGACAAGTTGCAGTTATTTAGAAATCTGATTTATAGCAGAAGAAATTCTTATCATTTTGGACACTAATCATGTAAAATATAAACATAACCCTAAGTTATAAAATTTAGGGATGTCCAAAATCGAGGAGGGCATAATTGTGCATAACATTTCGATTCCTGACACTGCCACGTTTAACCGTTGTAAGGAGGAGTCTCATGAAGGGTACAGTTACACAGTATGGTTCTGTACACCTGCTAAAGATGGATCACGTCATCCAGTTACCCGTTTTCATTGCTTTCAGTCGATAAAAAGACTAAACTCAGTGGCCGAAGTTGTCTTGGCTATCACCAATAACATAGGAAATGACAATAGTGCAGTCGAAGCAATATTCGCGAGCGGAACCCCGGATTTTAGCCATGCGGTGATCAATGAGGGCAATATTAAGGATGACTTATCCGAGGAAGGGCAAATCTGTTTTTGCGGTTCAGAGGGCTAGGAAACACGGGCTACAACAAATTATTTAACGCGGGTGTAGGAAGATTTCTTCCTACACCCGTGTCTTTTTTAAGGCGTATTTCCGCTTAACCTTGACAATAATCGGCTAATTCCCATCATCATCCGGATCAAATAATCCCTAAATAACGAGTTTGAATTGATTAATTTGAACTTCTGCGGATAATTTGATCTTTCATTTGATGTTGTCATATGGGAGCTCTTTTATGCTATAATTGTGACTAAAAACTATCTGAAAAGAATATAAGAACACCCTTCACTTTTCCTTACCTGACTGGGGTGGGCATAGACCATTGTAATCGAAGATTGGCCCGTGGAACAGATAGACTAGCAGGGCTTGGTAAAAAGCTAATTGTTCCAATATAGATAAGGAGTGTAAATATGCTTTTTCTTAAAAAGAAGATAGCTTTAAGATCATTCATAAAATTGATCGCCGATGAGGTTCTAAAGGCTCCGTCGTATACTTATGACGATTATTTAGCGATGGACCCCGATTCTATACTATCTCATAAAGAATTTGAAGAGTTTATTCAGAACCAATCTTTTTTAAGACTCTTACTACTCTATGCAATCTTGATAGACAGTAAAAATAGAAGGCAAATTAAGGGTTCTGCAAAGGACATAGATAAGAACTTCATCCAAGCTTTGGTATTGTCATATCAAGATATTGTCGTTGACCAAGATGAAGCACAGAGGCTTTCAGATGTTTTTGGTTCGGAGCTAGATCATCTCGCAAGTTATATCGAGAGCATACCCGAAAAGGACATCTCAGAAAAAGGGTTTACACCTTATGCCTGTTTGTACTTTACTGCTAAGTTCACAGACCCTTCAGAGGAAAGTGTCAAAAATGGAGTTTACATCGCGCTTATTAACACTCAGCGGAAGTTAATGAAAGGGTATTTTGGGAAAGCCATTGAGAAGGTGAAAATAGTAAACTAGGCGAAGAAGATATATTATTTAGGAAAGAAGAAAGGGAGGGTCAATCTTTGGAAATGACCGGAGCAGAGGCAATTATCGAATCCCTGAAAAATGAAGAAGTAGATGTGGTTTTTGGCTACCCCGGGGGAGCAGTGTTAACGCTTTATGATGCTTTGTACAAAGCCGATTTTAATCATATTCTAACTAAGCACGAACAAGGAGCGGTCCATGCGGCCGACGGTTATGCTCGGGCGACAGGAAAGGTCGGGGTAGTAATTGCTACTTCTGGCCCAGGGGCAACTAATCTGGTGACCGGAATTGCCACAGCCTATATGGATTCGATTCCTTTAGTTGCAATTACGGGTCAAGTTTCCGTTCCGCTGATCGGAAGGGATTCCTTTCAGGAGGCAGATATTCGAGGTATCACGACCCCTATCACCAAACACAACTATTTGGTGAAGAAGGTTGAGGATTTACCGGGGGCACTTAAAGAAGCCTTTTATATTGCCCGCACAGGTAGACCCGGGCCCGTGGTCGTTGATATAGCTAAAGATGTCTTTGCCGCTCCTATCGATTATCAATACCCGAAAGAGGTTAAGTTGCGTGGGTATCATCCTTTATATGAAGGAGATTTAGAGATGATCGATAAGGTCTTTGAGGAATTAAAACGGGCCCATACTCCTCTAATATTTGTAGGTGGCGGGGTAAATCTGTCCGATTCGTCCGAGGCGTTAAAGATTTTAATAGAACAGACAGGTTTTCCGGTGATTTCGACTTTGATGGGTTTGGGTAGTATTGCGTTTGATCATCCCCAATTCTTAGGTATGGTTGGGATGCATGGGACTTATGCTGCTAATATGGCCACGACGGAATGTGATTTAATGTTAGGCATCGGGGTTCGTTTTGATGATAGAGTCACAGGACTCTTGAGCGAATTTGCGCCTAAAGCTAAAATTATCCACTTTGATATAGATCCGGCTGAGGTCAATAAAAACGTGTTAGCCCACTTGCGTGTTGTAGGAGACATGAACTGGTCAATACCTGCGCTATCGCAACGGGTTCAGGAAGTCTCCGGCGAGTTAAAAGAACAGGTTCGTTCTTGGCTAGAGAAAATCCGTTTCTGGCAACTAGAAAAGCCCTTATCTTACAAACAGGATACAGATCTGGTCATGCCCCAAGCGGTGATTGAGAAAGTAAGTCAGCTCACTCAGGGAAATGCTGTGATTGTAACCGATGTCGGACAACATCAGATGTGGGTTGCGCAATATTACGGTTTTAAAAATCCGCGCTCGTTGCTAACATCAGGCGGGCTCGGGACGATGGGTTACGGTCTGCCCGCCGCGTTAGGAGCGCAATGTGGATTACCTGAGCGGACGGTTATCCTATTTGTCGGTGATGGTGGAATTATGATGAATTGCCAGGAACTGGCGACGGCGGCAGATTATAATTTTCCGGTCAAAGTACTGATCTTTAATAATCAGTCTTTAGGCATGGTCGCCCAGTGGCAAAGGATGTTTTACGGTGGACGTTATTCACATACAAGTCTCAAAGGACACACTGATTTTGTAAAATTAGCTGAAGCGATGGGCGTGACTGGTTTAAGAGTGACTAGACCAGAGGAACTTAGCTTTGTCCTTGAAGAAGCGTTGGCTACTCCTGGTCCTGTAGTAGTAGATATTCGGACCCCGGAAACAATAGATGTCTTGCCTATGGTTCCGGCCGGCGCACGACTAGATCAAATGATCTTTGAGGAGGTAGACTGATGAAACATACACTCGCTGTATTAGTAGAAAATAAACCTGGCGTTTTAACCCATATTTCTGGTCTGATTAGCCGCCGGGCCTTTAATATTGAAAGTATCGCAGCCGGCTATACGGAGGAACCCGATACTACCAGAATCACGATTGTAGTTGAGGGGGATGAGATTGAGCAGGAACAAGTTGTTAATCAATTGTCGAAATTAGTGGATGTCATCAAAATTAGTGACCTTACGGCGGTAGAGTCGATTCAACGCGAGTTAGCGTTGATTAAGGTTAAAGCAAGTGTCAAGACACGGTCAGATATTATCAATATTGTCGAGATTTTTCGGGCAAGCATTGTCGATGTTAGCCGTGAGACGATGGTTATCGAACTTTCAGGAGATGAAACCAAGATAGATGCTCTATGCCAAGTGCTTGAAGAAGATCATGGAATTATTGAAATTGTTCGAACGGGTAAGATCGCTCTCTCGCGGGGGCCAATCCCAGCAAAAAATCAGTGAGTAGTATTGCAAAGTTGGATTATTTAAGATGTCTTGATGACTCCGAGAGAGCCCTGCGAGGGCAATTACTAGACAAGAGTGGCTTATGCCACTCTTTTTAAACGTATCAGACCCCCATGCCGCTGCGCGGCACCACTGATGAATGAAAATTTTGTCCATACTACTAATTAGGCTGGCGAAGGTAGGTCGAACTTTCTTGGTGCCGCGAGCCCGTGTATCAGACGGACCACATCGACCTGGTGTATCACAGATTGTTGCTCCTTCGGGAAGCACGCAGGGCAGAATAACCCATATTGGTTGTTGCACCAGCCTTAAATGAAACCAGTCTAAGGAGAAGTTGTTGTTATGGAAGTGCTGCATGAACGATGTTGCGGTCTGGATGTGCATAAAAAAAGTATCACTGCCTGCATCATCACACCAAAAGGGAAGGAGATTCGAACATTTACAACCATGACTCGGAACCTTATCGAACTGGTGGACTGGGTCAAAAGCAATCGTTGCTCCCATGTCGCGATGGAGAGTACTGGCGATTACTGGAAACCGATCTATAACCTCTTAGAAACAGAGGACCTCCAACCGATAGTAGTTAATGCCCAGCATATAAAAGCTGTGCCGGGACGAAAGACAGATGTTAAAGATGCCGAGTGGATTGCGCGTTTACAGCGTCATGGTACACCAGGTCATGATGAAAGCGCAGGAAAAAAAGTCCACCAAGACGCGTAAAGGAAATAAGAAGCTTTGAAGCGCCCTAACTGAGGCAGCAAAAGCGGCGTCTCGTAAGAAAAACACCTACTTATCGGCTCAATATCATCGTATTGCCGCTCGACGAGGAAAAAATAAAGCGGCGATAGCTGTAGGACATACTATCTTGTCTCTTGTACATATCTTGTTAACGCGAAGACAAGAATATGTGGATTTAGGATTCAATTATTTTGACGAACGCAAGAAGGACATCTTGATTAGAAATTCGATCAAAAGACTGGAATCCTTTGGTCTAGTCGTAAGTGTCCAAGAACAAACGGCATAAAAGTAATCAAAAACACCTATAAGCGTATAAAAAATAGCCCTAGTAACTTTGTTCCTTAAGCTGAAAAGCGCTAACACTCATAGTTTTTGAAACGGGGAACTTAGGGCTTAGCTTTCTATTGTCAGATCGTACAACGTCCAAGTTTTTGAATTTTCAGGGCAGAAAGTATAAGTTTAGGGTCCCCCCTTTACTTGCGAATTTGGTATTATAAAAGTATGAAAGATAACATTTTAAGAGATATATTTTTCGATAAACATAAGCATTGGGAAACGTTCGCTGAAAAGCATCAAGAACGTTTACGAGCCATCGTTATAAAAGAGATAGAGAAATTTCACAGATGCGGTGATCCAAAGAATGGTTTCAAGCTTCTGGTCTGTGAAGGTTGCCATGATGTGAGGATCGTGCCGTATCGTTGTAAAGGACGGTTTTGCACAACTTGTTCTAGTGGCGAGACAGAGGAATGGAGCCGAATGATTGCTGAAGAGGTGGTACGAGTCAATCATCGTCATGTTATATTTACCATCGATGAAGGTTTAAGAGTCATCTTCCAGATGCATCGAGAACTCTTGAAAGATCTCATGGATGAATCAGTAAAGATTGTTCAAGACTGGTTTAAAAAGAAAAACAAAGTGATACCCGGCATAATAGCTGGATTACATACTTTTGGAGCTCGAATGAATTTCAATCCACATGTTCATATGCTAGTAACCATGGGAGGGATGAAAAA
>LOEW01000138.1 GCA_001516045.1 Desulfosporosinus sp. BRH_c37 | reverse complement strand
CCCCTGCTCCACACCGTGCACGAAACTTTCGTATTCACACGGCGTTCCATCAACCTAAAACTACTTCCTTATATCACAATATTTCCTACTTGTACTCTGAATTTATTCACTTTGGCTATCTGCTTTTTAGATAGTTCAAGCTTCGCCAGTATTTGTTGAATTGTTTCCGATTTGGTTGCATGTATCAATCTGTGAATATCAGGAGCAATTATGACAAGATTACTGTATTTATCTCCTCCGCCAGCAATAATTGGAATGATACGATGGCAATGGAAATCATTTACCTCTAATCTTTTACCGAGTACCTCACACATTCCGCCTTGGGCAGAAAATAAGGATATTCGGTTGTCATTATACTCAATGCTTCGGTCTATTACTGGATTTTTGCTGAGGTATTTGAATTCGAAACCTGATACACTTTCGATTAGTTGATGAATGAATTTTCTCCCTTCAGGTGTGAATTTGTTTACCATTTTGGAGTGATTCATTGCATTTTTAGTTTTACATGCTGACATGGGGAATATGATGTGACCATGTATATATGTCTTCTTCTTAGCATATCCCTTATACCTTTCCAGGTATAGCTTGCTGGGAGAACCCTTATTGGTAGAGATTGACTTCCACCTGATTTTAATGTTCCTATCAAGCTCATATCCGATTTTTGAGAAGTCTTTAGTACAATGTGTTGCTATACGATAGTAATTTTGAGTTCCAAGAACATAAGAATTGTAGAGACTTACATTCTTGTCTGCTGAATTCTTTTGGATTTTCTTGATAAGATCCTTCCCTTTAGCTATTATTTTCACAACAGCACTGGGTTTGATATTTGAGTTAGCGACTCGTTTCCTTCCCTTAACAACAGCTTTGATTTTGAAGCCGAGGAACTCCGATGATTTCTTGCGCAGGTTTGTAATCTTTGATTTTTCTGGACTTATTTCTAGATTTAGTCTCTCTTTGAGCCAGAGTTTAACTGCGACAAACATCCGTTCTGCTACATCTCTGGTTGGACACATGATTTTGAAATCATCACAGTACCTGATGATATAGCATTCCTTGAGTTTTGACCCTCTGCGTATTGCTCTAATTTTGCCTTCGTTTCTTTTATAGGGGTATGAAGTTTCATAGCTTTCCCATTGATCGCTGATCCACCAATCTAATTCATTAAGGACCACGTTAGAAAATAATGGAGAACACAGGCCACCCTGCGGAACGCCCTTCCTGGGGATTCCTATTCCTTCAATTTCTGCCTTTAACATAGCCGATATAATACAAAGAAGGTTCTTGTCCTGAATCCCCATAGTCCACATCTGTTTAAGAAGCTTTCCATGATCGACATTATCGAAAAATCCCTTTATATCCACATCTACAACAAAATGCAGGTGCTGAATGTTAATCATCCTGTGCATCGTGGCTAGTGCATGCTCTGTCCTTCTAGTGGGCCTAAATCCATAGCTATGATTGTGAAACCTTGCTTCACAGATTGGCTCAAGGATTTGATAAATACACGCTTGAATCAGACGATCGGACATAGTGGGTATTCCAAGAGGGCGATTTTGGCCATTATCTTTTAAAATTTCTACCCGTCTGACCGATTGTGGTGTAAAGTTCTTCAACCTTCTTTTGACCATTGTAATGACTTCTTGGTTGGTCATACCTGCTATGTCTTTGATGGTTAAACCGTCAGTTCCTTCTGTTTTACTCCCTGTGTTAGCCTTAATGTTTCGATAGGCCAATAGGATGTTGTTTTCTTCTACAATTTTTTCGTATAGTTTATTAAACTTTGCACCCTTGAGACTTCTTACATACAATTCATCAAGTATACTTTGTTGCCCATAATATTCATTGTGGCGCAACTTGGTATTCGCAGTAGTGGTAGCCATAGTCGGCAACACCTCCTTTCGAGGTTAGCCTCTTTTAGTCTCACCAGAACCTATGGAGTGATTTTGTGATCGTAAGTTTTCGTTTATTATAGATTGACTTAGGCCTATCCCTCCGCCACTTATTATCATGGTTTCATTGGTACTGTGGCCCTACTTTCACATTGATAGAGATAAGTTGCCTTATCACCGTTTCATAGAATATAAGTTCTTAACGTCCAATGCTTACCACGTTCCAACATCTTTATCTATGCATATATCTTTAGGTTGTTCCTTTGGGTTTGTAGACTTGATGATGCCTTTAACATCATAAGGATTTTCATACTATATATTTTTACTTTTCCTCATCTACCAAGCTTTTGCTTGTACTAACATTTCTATTAGCCTAGTGATTCACCCGTACATTCGGAACTTTGTCAGTAGGTTTTGCCTACATTCTTACCATGGATATTTTATAGACTTCCGCGCTAAACCCGCACTGTTCACCTCTGAACAGGTTTCCAAAAGGTTTTTAATTCCAAAAGGGCAGGGTCACGCGACTTCACCGAGCTCTTAGACGCTTCGACGCTTATACATATACACGCCCATCGGAGTATTAAAGGAGCCTTTTTAGGCGTTACCCTATCATTCGACTCATCAAGATGTTAGTTCTCTTTGTATTTCTACAAATGTCTAAACTTTTCATTTAGAAACGTGTCGCACATATAGCATTATTATCGTCTCGACGTGCGTGGACTGCTGTTGACTGCTATATTCAACGTCAGCTTCCTGCCCACTTTCAAGGATGAAAAGGAAATGGCTCGGTGATTTTATAATAACCTTATCGATCAAAGCTACAAACAAGTCATCATCGAATTCAGTTAATGGTTCATCCCCGTTGTTAATAATCTTCCCTATAGCATCAAGCTTATCTCTATATTTCACATCATCCAAATGTTCCATTTCACTTTCACTTTTCTCTTGGCTTACTGATTCAAGCTCATCAGTAATCTTTGCGTATTCCTTATTATAAACCTTATCATCAATTTGTTTCCGAAGCCTCAGTTGAACCAGTTCGCTTAAATCCTGTTCTAAAAGCCCTATTCTTTCTGTCAGCTTCTTTATTTCAGTAATCTTAGATTCCTTTGTCATTACCTTGTTAATATTCTCTAAAAACATCTTAAAGAAAAAGCCTTTATCCTTGACCATATCATTGTATAGTCGGATAAAGGCTTCTTTTAGATCAGTATCATTTATAGCTTTGGAAGGGCAATTCTCAACCCCTTTTATGTAACTATTGCACAGCCACACTATCTTTTCAGATTTAGTGCCAGAGTTCCACTGCCTGCGTTTTAATGTTTTACCACATTTCTCACAGAAAAGCTTGCCGCTGAAACCATATTTATTGGCATATTTGCGCCTATCAGTATTCTTGCCTCTTGTAATTTCAAATCGTCTCTGGCGTTCCAGCTGAACCAAATCGAACATCTCTTTGGTAATAATTGCTTCGTGGTTATCCTCAATCTTATACATTGGCTCCAAGTTATTATTGTTGACTCGTTTCTTTGTGAGGTAATCAGTCGTTACCGTCTTTTGAAGCAATAACTCTCCATAATACTTCTCGTTAGCCTGTGTCAAGTCTTACATAAAAAATAAATGACTTTCCCATGAAATCTTTTTGTGTCACAGGAAAGTCAGTTGGATACGAATATTCCTCTGACAAGCTTCATATGAATTCAATCGCAAAAATATCATTAATATGGATAATGTGCAGCTCATAATAAGATTTAAACTGCTTGTTATGCTCAATTTGCCTGGTTTATTTGATGACCCAATATACTTTTGTCTTTTGCCATTCCTTTACAACGGATACCTGTTTCAAAATATCCCATTTGCACTCTTACAAGAGTTGCAATGCGATGTTATATACTCAACCTTCTAAAATAATGTCATTTGTTTTTGCCTATGCGATTTAACCTTTCTTTCCATAATCTTTTCCACGTCCGCGACCGTACCGATTAACAGCTCATTTTTAGGATTGTGCGAATTATGCCGACGCTCAATAGTGGCGGAGTTGTCATTTGCGTAGCAGTATACACAGCCGTTTAAGCAAGTGTTATATGCACCGATATCAACGCTCTCCATACATCCGCAGTCGAGGCGTTGATTTTTGTCGGGCAGAATGTTAAGTGTGCAGCCGCAGACTTTTTCAAGCGTTGTTTTGTCAATACAGCTCGCTTTTTCTATACCGTATTGGGTAAGGTCGGTTTTCTCACAGCAGGCAACAGCACGCAGTCCGTGTGCTGTTGCGGTTTTGCCTATGAATATGCTCATTTCGATGATTTCTTCTGCGCTAATTTCACGGATTAGATTTGTTTTCAGCTTAGTATACATGTCGACAAAGCTGATTATCGCGGTTTCAGTATAGTCCGCGAGTTTGTCGCACATTCGCTCAAACTGCGCCTTATGGTATGCAATATCGAGCGTGTCGTTAAAAATAATCGGATCATACCGCCATATGACGTGCTTTTTACCTATTTGCTTTGACAGTTCAATGAAAGTATCCTCAATTTTGGCTTTGTCACGCAGATTGTGCTCAAGCGTGCGGTCATACGGTGTCAGCGTAAACTGAAAATAGTATTTATAACCCATGCCATCGAGCGTACCGAGGTGCTGCATGATGTCTTTTGCGTCCTTCGTCCAGAGCACAATACAGTCAACAATTTCAGGTGAGAGCGATATGCGCGACAGCTGCGCGTGATTCATAGGATTGCGTGTTAAGGCATATCCGGCTTTGATTCGGTTCATGAACCAGTCGGAATAAAAACACGGTATGTCTGTTCTTCGTGAGGCGGAGAGAATCATGTTTTTATTTCTCCCTATACACAAAATGCTGTACTCCGTCACCTAGTCTCCCGAGGAGTTCGGCGGCGTTTGAGGGATATATTTTAATGTTATTAATTTCGTCAAGCGGAACCCAGTGAAATTCGATGTCGAATTTCCGTCCTTCAAGATGCTCGTGAGCGACAAATTTACCGTCAAGCGGGATTTGTGTTACATCAATCAAATGCACCATGTAATAAAGGCAAATCTGGTGGCAGGGTTTGCTTCCCCACGGAAAGAAAATCTCTGCAGCCCATTTAAGTTCGGCAACAGCAATATCTGCGTTAATCTCTTCCTTAAATTCGCGGATAAGCGTTTCTTCATTGGTTTCGCCGAATTCCACATGTCCGCCTGGAAAAGCAAAGCATGAATTATTCGTTGGCTTTTGAAGCAAAACCTTGCCGCTGCGGATGCATATCCCTGCAACGCGGTATGAAAATATGAAATTTTCGGTTTTGAAAAGAATATCACTCATAAATGCTTTCTCCAATCTGCTCAATCAAGGTTCTGTTGGCTGCAAACCATAAACTGCAATAACTGGGTAGGATTTTATAAATGATAAAAACTTTTTAGCATCGCATTATTAGCCTAACGGGTATATGATGCATAATACGAAACTTATCTGTAGCTCTTTCTTCCTTGTACCGGCAAGCAAGCGGTCGCATAGAGTATTCTAACCACAACCTCTTATACACCACGCCCTCACATAGAGGCGTGGACGAGCTGAATATCACAAGTATTCTATTTAATCCATAATTAAGAGACTCGAACATACAGCCTGCCAAGTTGGTAGACTATTATATGTCCGTAAACGATTAAGCCGTACATAAATTATAGCATTATCCTCTGGCCAATCACCCTGTTCCGGATCATATTTTGATAATTCAAAGCCTGCTTTATTTATGATAACCTGCTGAGTCGTACCAATAATAACGCAATCAACCCATGTCATATTATGCCCTGTAACCTGGACATTGCATCTTTCATTCTCCATATATACATGTTCGTGTTCTTCTTCATGTAATTTCATTCCAGTAATTAATTCAATGGAGTCATGGTAACTTCTCAAGCCGTCATAGCTAAAGCCTAACCCGAATTCGACAAATGCTCTAGCATTCTCAACCGATATTCTACCACTTATTGCCATTGGCCTAAAAAATACGGGATTACGTTTATAGTAGAGATAAGCATTTCTGGCATTTGTTTCAAATGCTTGTTGATCTGGCAATTTGCCTACAAACTTCTGCAGACTATCCTTTTGCTTACTTCTCTCTAATGCGTTAAATTCTTTTACATATATTAATCTTTGCAGACCAACGCCACTACCACCAAGCCAAAACAGGACATTCGTTTTATACTCGACTCTTGCGGCTGCAATCTTCAAATCCGCAAGGCATTGAGATAATGCGTCAAAAGATGTCTTTGCGTCAATTGCCCCCGATTCAAAATCTTTGATAAATCGGACTACGAAACGATAAAAATATGCTTCGGCTGGAGCCTTACCGCCATTTATCCAGCCATCTAAATTTTCTTGAGCACTTTCTAATATCGTTCCAGGCGTCTCAGTATCCAAATTACGTATTGCATTGAACCAAAAACGAACGTATTTCCCATTTCCTGGGCGTGCGAGAATATTTTCTTCCATCAGGGAAACTATTTCAGCTACTGTTTTTTGCCTCTTATCTCCAATAAACTTTCCGTCTAGTGAATCCCAGTATATTCTGGCAATCATTTGCCTGAATGGAGCCTTGTCTTTAATTCCAGAATCTCCAATACATTGTTGACAATACGCCAATATTTCTTCGTTGTTTTCGTTAAGAAATTCAACATCCTTTTCCAAGTTCCTGATAGAATCTAATTCTCTGTCACGTAAGGTACTACCAGCAATTTCTCTATTGCGTAAACATTCATCGAGATTATCTCGAATCACATTCATGTTTTCAACACTGTATTTATGTGGGATAAATGGCGCCACCCTATTTTCATTTGCATAAGCTTTTAGCTTATTATAAAAGCCGTTTTGTAATTGAATCCGAAGTCTGCATTCTGCCATTGCAGAAAATAGCGAGGCATCTCCATTTTGCCTTGCATCGTCAAAGCATGAAAATGCGCTATTACTACAGTCCAATATTAGTGAAATTATTTGTTGCACAGTATTATTCCATTGTTCTTCATTCGTGCGAATTCTTCTCTGTAGTTCGTCTTTTAACTCTACCAATAACGTGTTTTTGATATGAACGCGATATCCTACGCCCTTCATGTGATAGAGGGATGCATTTGCTTTACCATTGTTTCCAGGAAGATTTTGAGAAACGTCAATAGCATTATTAATAGCTTCCAATCCATGAAGAAAATCGCGTGCAGTATAAAAATAATACCTAGCTAAGTGTGCCAAAAAATGTGGTTCTTCAGGATATCGTGTCGACAGAGCAGAAAAGATAGCAATTACAATGTCTTGGGTAGAATCATAATTACCCGTCTGATATTGGCGATTTTCTTTCACTAATCTTTCAATTAAAGGAGAATATTCAGCTTTATCAGAGGTTGACCAATCCCTTGAAATGAATAATTGGTTCATTAGATCAACTATAGAGCGATTCTGAATTTGATAAGAATCACGACGTGAGTCATTGATAAATTCAATTATTCTGTTTTTGAGCCCAGAAAATAAGATGTAGTCCGTTTGCCCAGAGAAAATTCTGAGAAGATACTCGGTGAACAAGCTATACCGAATGCTATAATTGAGCCGAACGCTAATTTCTGGTTTTTCTTTGTAAGTGATTATGGGAGACAAGATATAGTCCGACCGCCTCATTATTTTTGATTGATTATTGACAAAAGCAACATTGAAATAATTAGCATCAACAGATGCACCAGCCCAATCTGAAAGCGCTAAAACAAAAAGAATCGATAAACATGTTTCTTCGTCAGGCCGTCCTGCTATCTCTTGCAGCGTGTGCGATACATACGGTTGTATTCCTTTAAATTCATGATCAAATGCATACATACTTAAAATAAATGGGGTATGTTCTTCATCGTACTCCGACTTTGCCAAACACTTTTCTAGGTTATTGAGACATGCTTTGCCTTCTGAAGTATCAAACTTAATAAGCGGGACTAATAATTCCTTCATCCTCGTACATTCGCCGTTGCGTTTTCCCAGACGTTCTAAACGAGTCAAATCAGATTGTATACCCAAGGAATTTGACCGAAATAAATAAACAACGGTTGTGGGTATATTTTCGTTCCGTATTTCTTTCCACAACAATTTAGCATTGTCAATTTGCACATTATTGCAATCTATTAAAATCAAAAGGTCTGTACGACATTTATCGTATATTTTTCTTATTGCCGATATTGTAATATTTGCGATATATCTGGTAATTAAAATTGTTGGGTACTCCATATGCATTTCAAACGCTATACGCCTTAAGAAGGTTGACCCTCCTTGGCCCGGT
The DNA here is from genome assembly GCA_001516045.1 of Desulfosporosinus sp. BRH_c37. Classification (GTDB taxonomy): domain Bacteria; phylum Bacillota; class Desulfitobacteriia; order Desulfitobacteriales; family Desulfitobacteriaceae; genus Desulfosporosinus. Next base: position 8,227 of record LOEW01000138.1, on the reverse strand, counting down.
TGATAAGCTAATTGAAGGAAATTGTGACCTTTTCCATCTAATTTTCCACGCAGGAATTGAATAGTCGTTTGCATTGTATTTCGAATTAGATCTACACCATTTTTTAACATATTCCATGTTATGGTCTGTTTTCCTAAATAGAAATTTATTGGGTCATCGAAACTCGTCATAGCGGTTTCTTGATCTTCAATGCCTATATATACAGGCTCTAGACAATCACGAATCTCATCGTACAGATCATCAGGCAGATTTTTGTCCGCGCCCTGCGCGCCAGGCATTGCATGAGAACAAACTACTGCATTTGCAGAAACTGAAACATCTTCTATAATGCCCATTATAAAATCCTGCATCGAAAGATCATAACGTACAAAATGGTCGTAATAATCTGTTTGGAGTGTGATATTTGCGCATCCCGAAAGTGCTTTAAAGAAAACATCCGATCCATCATAAACCGAGTTCAATTCATCAAGTATCTTCTGTACGCTAATTGAATATTTAATACAATCGCCAATGATAACCACAATAGGATTTGGGTATCTTTCGTGGAAGAGTTCCAAAAAGCCATGGAAATAGCGTTGAATCTTCCGACGAGCAAGTGTTTTATCATCCATGGGTTCATCATTGGGATCATTAATATCGCCATTCACTTGAAGCCAATTAACAGTTGACGAATATCGAATCTCCTTCTCAGAGATTTTATGATCCATTCTGTGGATAATTGGTTGGCGCGATGAATTACAGCGAATGTAATCATATAAGAGCCCATCTGTTTGAGACGACGACTCATTAAGGTCGATTACCAATGACCAGGGAATTCGGAACAGCTCGAATTGGCGTTTTATGTCAATTAACGTATCTGTAAGCAAAATATATGTGTAACTACTTCCTTGTGACCGAAAATAGTCTGCGCTTGCATATAAATCTTGCCATGCACCTACCGCGCCAACATCAGCGATGGGCTCAAGATCATATGCGCCTTGTGGGTCAACATAATATAACATCATAGTACGAACATCGGGGAATATACTTTGAAATGCAGTAGGCTTAGGATATTCCCCAGAATGTTTTGACCCATTTGATAATTCTTCCCTAAGCATAAAATCATCGATCTTGCTGTTAGTATATAATCCATGCGATGACAATTGGAGACCAATATATCTACACAGTTCTGTCCACAAATCATGGAAAGTTTTATTAAGCTTTCTATTATCGAGGGTCTTCTTAAACTGACATGCATCTGTAAAAAGCTGCCTTTCCTGAATGGTTTTAGCCGAATGGATACGCATAAGGTAATAGTTATAAAGGAGATGCTTTACTATTATTTCGCATAAGCTTCCCAATTTTGTCCCAGCAATATCTATTGCATTATTTGCAGCGTCAGTATCTTCAGTTTTTTGCGCCTGAAGATAATCATTATAGGCTTCAACACAACGATTATACCGGTCTACTAAGGTTTGTACATTCCTAAAATCATCAACCAGTACTGTATTATTGGTAGCCATACCATCACATCCTTGCATGAATATCTTATAAACGAAATGCTTAAAATCAATTGCCTACTGTCTTTTATAGAATCATAGGGGCACTGCTTCTTTTTATTGCTATATTTGTAATTTTTCTGAGATTAACGTTTTTCACTTAATATGAATTAGATCTAACTTCTCATTTTAGACATTTTCTTTAATTACATTAGTTTCGCATTATTAGCCTAACGGGTATATGGATAACACGAATGCGAAGCTCATTTGCCAGCAATGTTTAAAGCTTTCGAAACATGTAATCAGCAACGATGCCAATTGATTGCGCCGCATTAGTTGCCTCTTCATGGGTTATTGTGGATAGAAATGGTCTTCCATGCCCCGTTCCTTCTTTATTTCGCAATAAGTTTATTGAACATCCCAACTCGTATAATGCTCTTTCATATCTCATAATGGCTGGTTCTCCTGTGGTCGGTTTGTGTTGTGGTGTCTTCATTTCTAGCGCAGTAAATGCTTGTCCTAATATTGACGGAAAATTCCCCTTTGGATCACTAATATTCCACTTGACCGTTAGAACATGCTTTGCCACTGCTTCAAGAAGATCTTTTCCAGTTCCAACCAAAAGCGCTGCATCTAGAACCCCTTTACGAGCTCTCTGTGCGTAAGCCAATAGTGCTTGGGTCATCTCCTCTTCAGGAAGATTATCTAAGATGGCAGGCCGGAGATTTCCGTCTTCTGACAATTCATACCCCTCAAACTTAAAGGCCTGTCTTAATGTTTCAATATGCTCCCTACCTACATAGTTATTGGACTGAGATCGAAATCCACCACATCCACAAACCATATCAATTAATAACTTTACGAGTTGCTCTCCATTGCTTGGATGATTTTCTAATGACCAGCTCAAAACAGCCCTAATCCTTTTAGCCTTTCCAACGGCTTGTCCATGGGATTTGGGATCTTCTTTCGACAGACCTGCACGAGAAACAATAAAATCAAGGTCAGAATGACTTGGCTCCCGTTTAGTTTCAGCCTGCGAATCATCAATTAACCTAGAGATTGCTGTAATTATTGCATCCGATAACGGAGCTGAACTATTTTTCATAAATACCTCCAAATATTATACTCAAAGTCGTATGGCGCATAACGTTCTGGGTGTTCCCGTAACGTCATACTACTTGCATTTTGGCAAAGTTATCGGAACACCTTGTTATGTAAAGACGCGCGTCCCCAAAGCAAAACGCGGACAGAACGTCGGCTCTTGAAATAATTACTCCTCCTTGATTCTTACACAAAATCTTAATATGCGACATGTAGTTTCAAAGCGGCTCAAACCTACTAATCAAAATAATTTTTGTATTTGACAAAAGCATCGTTTTCCAGGATATCCAATTGCCTATCTGTTTGTTGAAATATCAGATTTCTACAAATTTCTACTCTATGAAGCATTGGTGAAACGAGAGAATTTGTTTGGTTGAGGTAAATAGTAATATCCTCAATGGATGTAGGAATTTTATACCCCCGTGTGCAACTTGCTATAATAACCCCCGCATCTCTAAGCTGTGCAATTATTCTACGGTATAAGAAATCTTTTCTTACATGGCTATTCGCGTATTCCGTCAATATAGATATGATCTCAGATGACGAAACAAATTTTTCTGCACTTACATTATACACTTGAAAGAGAAGATATTTCAGAAACGCCACTTGCATCCTTTTCTCATAGTCCTCATTGCGTTCGTTCTTGACAATGAAGTTGTTTGCACATCTGATAGACAAATCAAAAATATCTTTGCTGAATTTATTATCATAAGGATTACTCATTGCAAAATATGGTGTTGTATTGTTAGGAAAATCCTCAATGCGAATGATTTTCCCCTTAAGCATTTCGAGATAATTTGGCGCATCCGAATCGGTGTAACATTTACTTATCGTTCCCCCGATTATGTCAGCCAGTTGCACTAAAATACTATCTCTACTATCCGTATAATCAAAATCATATTCATTAAATAGATCATTTTGTGGTCTGTTAATCTGTACATATTTTTTAAATCCGGCCTGAAATTCTGAGGTTCCAGTCTGATCTTCAACTATTTTTAACTTCGGATATACATGATAGAGTACATTATACAGACGCTGATGAAGATATTTTACAAAGACCTTTTTAAATGTAGTTAGCGGAGAATCATTAATAAATGCCTGCTTATTAGCGACCAATACAATTACTCTAAATTCTAATGGCAAGAGGTCGGCAATAATTTTACTGCGACGTTTATAATCTTTACCGATGGTATTAGATTTCATCTCTCCTGTTCCAAAATTGTTACTGCGTACTTTTTCTACTGCTCGCTGCAAGTCACCAAGCTTATTGTCTTTTACACAAATAGCACAAATGATGTAGTACTTTGATGTACCAGTTGTGGTAAAATCAAAGCCAAAGCTTCCACACTCATCAATAAAAGCTGTCCGAGACGGTTGAGAACCAATATCTTTTAGTTTTTCTAAGTCCCCAAATGAATACTTATTCATTTTATTCCGCACCTCTCAAAATCATTAAGTACTCAGATTGATATGGCTACTCGTATTTAGCTTTCCATTTTTCGCTCAACGGGAATATGTTAATTCCATTAACCATAGAAAACTTACAAAGTATCGAGTATTCCCGTCGTGTCCCAGCCGCCCTAAACTTTATCATCCCATTGGCGTACTAGTTCAATTATTCTTCTCAGCTCAGTATTGACAAGATTAAATGAATTTTGTATAAAGACCTTTTCTAAAAAAACGTAGTCGTACATTTCACAGATATCACTTGAAGCTCTTTTAACCTTGAATAATCTGTCCCTATCGTTTTGTTTCAAAGCATCAATTCGTCCATTGGTATGTGCAAAGCAGTTTCTTATTAAATATACTTCTTCAAACTTTGTCCACGAATCATCAGATATCATTAAATCAAAGTTTAATATATGGACAAAATATTTCTTGAATTGGTCTAAAATATTACTACTTCTAAGGTCAGATAATTTTAATTCAATTTCTTTTCTGGTTTGTATAAACTTGGCAATTTCGGTTATTGAAGATTCAAATGTTGCCCATAAACTTACGATAAATGAGCCCCTTAATGCTTTTGGATAAACATGTTCCGTTAGGTGATGATATTTTTGACTGGCGATATTCCATTCAGCTTCATCATCTTGAAGTGATTTCAGTTCAATTTTTTCCAGCAACTCTTCCCATCTTGCTTTAGACAGAAACGTTTCTTGTTCTTTAATACTTGATAAAAACTCTTTCAAAGAATCCAGTTCCAAAAAAATTTCAATAAACCTAAAATCAATTTGAATTTTCATAAACAGACCTCCAAGGGATATTTACATATACACTTTCTCACTTATAAACTGTTTATTACCAATTTGCTTTATCTATCTTGGTTTATTTCAAATCTATTGTTACAATTATTACAGTGATATGTATGCGTATATTCTGAAACAGAACCATCTTTTCTGAAATATCCTTTTGATTTCATTTCACTCCTGAGAACATTTCGCATTTCTTCTTTACACATCGGACAATACTTAATATCTGGTTGGATTCCTGGTTTATTCGCCATAATGTAATTCGCACCTCAATCTTCCAATTATTAGCCTAATGGGTATATGGAATCTTCCTCATCTGTCCGGCTGGGTAGCGGAAAGAAACGAAAAAGACGTGTTTCGTCAATAGCGTATTCTTTGTTGTAGTCGGGGTTATCAACTTGCTCATTGCCGTCGTGGGTTCACCAACCACTATAAGTTCAAGGTTTCTAAGCCGTTTTCTTTGATGTTAATTGGCATTATTGTCACCTTCGCCTGTTGTATAATTGATATATATTTGCGGTTTATATCCCAGCAACCGAACTTCTTTTTTCCACTGATCTACTCGATTTTTCAACATCAGCATATCTAAAGCGTTAATATTTGGCATACCATTATCAAGAATTGGCAAATGGTTTTGCCGATTTAAAACAAGCCATATTACTACCGTGTCGATTTCAGGCATTCTGTCCAATTGCTGGTGCTTATACATTTTTACGGATGTCAATGACTGGTCAATTACATAACACAATTTTGCCGAGGTATTTCCAATTTTTACGGCAAACATTGTTCTGTCTTTATATAAATCCATAAGTTCAATATCCGCTGTACCAACACGCTGCTCGGTACGATCAAAATTTTGAAAGCCGTCATGTGCTTCACGGATGAGGTTAAAACTTCTTTCTGCGTAGTATTTTCTCTTAAGTGACGCCCGTATTTCGCTTTCCGTTTTTCCTTGATATTGTTCATTGTCTTTCTCTGCTAAATAATATTCTTCTAAAAACGCATCATGAGTTTCCGGTAAAAAATCAAAACCTGGATTATATACAACTTCAATCTCGCCAATGGAGTCCTGTAGATAGTGAATATAATCATCGTTATATTTGTACCACTGTCCCTTCGATAAGATGCACCGTTCAGCATCATTAGTATAATCAATTAGGTTTTTAATACTGTCCGTGCGAACTGATATGCCATCACGGAGGCTGATAACAGATATGTTCAGTAGAATATCCGCAATATTAAGAACATTTTCATTGCAGAACACTTGCAGTTCATCGTTGCTAAGGGAGGGTATCTGTTTTTCGGATCGCCCGTACTTGATGACGAATTCACTGTCGTTTTGGTTGAATATTTCCGTTGCACCGATAATATCAAGCTCCGAAATATTTATTTGCGCAGGGTTATCATGCACGTCTGTCATAAGCTGCGCATCCAGGCGGTCAAGCAAATCGGTATCAACAACTTTTGAGAATACCGGAATCTGATATAAGTCTTCATGTGTTGCAAGGATATTCTCAACATAAATTATTAAGTTAACGACCGCATCAAGTGACGCCTGCTCCACGGTGAATTTGATAGAACCGCCAATTTCCAGAGAAGGCTTAAAGGTCTCAAACCCATCTGGCAAGTCAGCTTTGGCTTTGACCTTTGCAAAAGATTCACCACTATCAAATTCAAGCTCATTGTAATTAATGTATGTATTCACTGTCTTATTGCGTCTGGAATGAGGGGAAGTCAGTGCTGTGGTTTTGATTTCTTTGTATCGTATTTTCCGCGCAAAGTTAAAGCTAAAATCTCTGTCACAAAACTTATCAACCAAAAAAAATGCGTGTCCAAATGTCACTGCATAAATCGTATCGTCTTTTTCTACTATGAGGACTGCTTTTGGAGAAGGTGAAATATCCATATTATTTAAATGGAATGCCGAAAGGAGCCAATTCCAGTTTAATTCTTTATTGTCTTGTGGACGGGAAATATATAGAGTTAAGCCAAACATGATATCTGCGCCATTAACCTGTTTTTCAATATCCAGTGTATCAACTCTTTGAAGTTTCTGAGCCATCTCTTGAATGAAAAGCTGATTTTTGTCTTCATCAATTTTGTATAGGTTAAGGCTGCCCATTTTTCTATTCCTCCGTTTTTTCCGTCATTTCGTTTTCGTCCTCGTTATTTTCATCAATAATCTTCGTCCGGCTAATCGGGATCGGCTTCGTATTCCGGTACAGTAATTCCACGCACATTCACCTTGCCGGTTGCTACATCTTATTTCTTCAGAGATTCTTCTCCATTTTTAGGATATCGTGAACTGTGCATTATTTACTAAGCCTCATTACCTACCGTAACGACCAATTATTTGATTCAACATTAGCCATCATGAACTTCCTAGTATTGTTATAACCATAGGGGTCATGAACTGCGCTTTATTCACCTTATATGAATCCGATTCAGGATCGCATTATAGACATAACTGGTGCCCAAATACAACGATTATACTACTCTTTAATCTCCTTTAATCTCTTAGCATTCTTTGTTGTTATTACTTTTTTTCCTGTTGTTTCTTCAAGTTGTTTTCTAGCTACATTTGCAACCTGGCCACCTTGCCGAGCCACTGTCTTGTTTTCTTCAAAGGTTTCCGGCTCTTTTTGTTTAGAAATTTCGGTAGTTGAAACTTCTGCAAGCATATTTAAAACCAACTCAAGATTTGTCATGTTATCCCGCAAATTCTCTTTTTTTAAGCCTTTGAGATTCTTATATTCTTTGGTAGTTAATCCTGCCCAGGACTTAGAAATCTCGTCAGTCAATATTGCATATTCAATACCTTTTTGAACGCCTCGTTTATCCCACTCATCCGTCAGTTCTTTTCTGACTTCTATGGTTTTTAACCTTTGGTCAATCCATTCTTTTGAATAGCCTTTTTTAAGATATGTTTCAAGAGCACGTTCAATGGCAAGTTCAGGATCAGCAGTTTCATCTATTCTTTCGTTACCAATCTTTGCAAGCCACATTTTAAACGGTTCTGCTTTCGGTGATGGTATGGATTGAATGAGTCTTAAAAGTTCCTCTGTATCAGCAACATCTGTCAAGCGCATTTTCCCATCTTCAGCTTTCATTTTCAACTGTCCGATTTTTTCGGACAGTTGACTCCCTTCAGAAATAAGCTTTGATTTCAGGTCACTCCAATATTTTCGTGGCCGATCGGTTTCAGTTAAAACTTCAATAACATCAATAATTGAGAAAAACCATTTTTCTTGTTCTTCATGCCATAGAACTCGGACTCTCTTATCTTCAAACAATTTAATCGCATTCTCTTTATCCATCTTGTATCCCCCACATTTTTAAACTTCCTCTTGTTAGTCATCTATATCAAGTCTAAGTAGACCGTCATTTCTCTGTTCATAA
>LOEW01000137.1 GCA_001516045.1 Desulfosporosinus sp. BRH_c37 | reverse complement strand
CCGAAGACTCGATGTTCAACTTTAGTTGAACGAGTTCACTTAGGAGGTCGCCATGAAAAAAGTACTAACTATTGCTGGTTCAGACTGTAGCGGTGGAGCAGGTATTCAAGCCGATCTAAAAACGTTTTCGGCTCACGGAGTCTACGGAATGAGCGTGATTACGGCTGTCACCGCTCAAAATACCCAAGGAGTATTGGCTGTAGAGGATATATCGAGAGACATCATAGCCAAACAAATCGAGGCAATATTTGAGGATATTGAGGTCGACGGAGTAAAAATTGGGATGGTTTCCCAAGTCCAAACCATTGAGGTGATCGTCGAGCAGTTGAGACACTATTCGCCTCAAACCATCGTTCTGGACCCGGTGATGGTATCGAAGAGCGGATACCATTTGTTAAACCCGGTGGCGGAAGCAACTCTGATTAAGGATTTGCTGCCTATGGCGATGATCGTAACTCCTAATATTCCTGAGGCTGAGGTTATCACCAATATGTCTATTCACACGCTCAAGCAAATGGAAGAGTCCGCCAAAGCTATTTATCATATGGGGGCTAAGAATGTACTTCTAAAAGGGGGACACCTAGAGAATGAATCGACGGACATCTTTTATGATGGACAAGAATTTAGTTATTTTCCCTCACCTAGAATTGCTACAAAGAATACCCACGGAACGGGCTGTACTTTATCTTCAGCAATTACTGCCAATTTAGCTCTAGGGCACACACTTAACCAGGCGATCTTACAAGCTAAGGAGTACATAACAATTGCGATCCAGAATTCTTTATCAATCGGCAAAGGCGTAGGACCAACCCATCACTTTTATACTCTTTACAAGAAGGCGGGGTTAAGCGAGTGAACCTAGCTTCGAAAAATAACTTATCCATATTCAACTTTAGTTGAACGAGTTCACTAAGTTGAATTTTGTTCTGGGCGCTAATATCCCGGTTATGCTGATAATCAGCGTAATACATTTAATAACTTGGAGGTTGACTGGCAAATGGAGATACGTGAGAAAATCTTGGCAAATCTGAGTGCGGTCAAAGAAAAAAGCCCCTTGATTCACCATATTACCAACTATGTAACTGTCAATGACTGCGCAAATATCGTCCTAGCCCTTGGAGGCTCTCCGGTTATGGCCGATGATCTGGAAGAAGTTGCCGAAATGGTTGGCTTTGCATCTGCCCTAGTTCTCAATATTGGCACTCTCAATTCCAGAACCATTGAAAGTATGTTGATCGCGGGATTGCGGGCGAAGGAGTTAGGCGTCCCGGTGATCTTAGATCCAGTAGGGGTGGGAGCCACAAAGTTGCGAACTAATACTGCAGAAAAATTAATTAGAGAACTAAAACCCGAGGTAATTCGGGGTAATATGTCCGAAATCATGGTTTTAGCGGGCCAAAATGTGGCCATTAAAGGAGTCGATTCAATTGCAGACGAACAAGGTAGTTCTATAATTGCTAGAAAACTAGCCTCTAAGTTGAGCTGCATCATTGCAATCACAGGAAAAACAGATGTCGTGTCTGATGGACGTCAAGTATGTTTGCTGGATAATGGACATCGGATTTTAGCAGATGTCACAGGCACTGGGTGTATGACGACTTCCCTCGTTGGAACCTTTTGCGGTGTAACGAAAGATTACTACACCGCATCCATCGCTGGAATAATAAGTATGGGCCTAGCGGGAGAAATTGCTCAGGCTTCACTTCACCATGGAGAAGGGATTGGAACGTTTAGAACCAGGTTGTTGGATAGTATCTACAATTTGACCCCTGAAATTCTAGCTAAAGAAGGCAAAATCAGTTATGAGTGAAGGCAAGGTGGATTATAGTCTTTATCTGGTCACGGATCGAGGTCTGCTTGGAGGGCGTGATTTAGAGGATAGTATCGCGCTGGCGATTAAGGGCGGGGTAACTCTAGTTCAACTACGAGAAAAATCTGTCTCCACCCTGAAGTTCTTACAATTGGCTAGGAGGGTAAAAGAGATAACCTCTCGTTATCATATTCCCTTGATTATTAATGACCGTTTAGACATTGCTCTGGCGGTCGATGCCGATGGGTTACATGTAGGGCAAGATGACCTCCCCATGCTTAAAGCGAGGGAGCTGTTTCCTAATAAAATTATTGGAGTCTCTGCTAGTACCTTGGCGGAAGCCCTTTTAGCCCAACAACAAGGCGCAGACTATTTAGGGGTTGGAGCAGTTTTTAGCACAGCTACTAAAACCGATGCCCCCGAGGTCAGTCTTGATCAATTACAACTAATTAAAAAGTCAGTGACAATTCCCGTGGTCGCGATCGGCGGAATCAAGAGGACGAATCTACACCAAGTTATGGCGACCGGTATCGACGGAGTTGCTGTCGTATCTGCCATCTTAGCTCAGGAAGACATTCTAAAGGCTGCAAAGCAGTTGCGAGAACTTATGATTTAACAAGGAGGAATTTTGATGTTGCAAGGGAAAATTGCCCTGATCACAGGGGGAGGGACTGGGATTGGACGGGCAATCGCCTTAGTATTAGCTCGATCCGGTGTTCATATCGCTCTTAACTTTTCTCGTTCAGAAGAAGATGCTTTAAAGACGTGTCAAGAGATCGAGGATTTAGGAGTTCGCTGTTTAACCTATAAAGCAGATGTTTCGCAGGATGCTGAGGTTAAGTTGATGATCAGTCAGGTAGTGACTGACTTTGGGAAGCTTGATATCTTAGTTAATAACGCTGGAATGACTCATTTCGTTGATCATGCTGATCTAGAGGGAATGAAAGAGGAGTATTGGGACGATATTCTGGGAGTCAATGTTAAGGGTATGTTTTTTTGTTGCCGAGCTGTTGCCGCTGAACTAAAGAAAAGTCGGGGGTGTATTGTTAACATCACATCGATTGCAGGATTAACTGGACTGGGTAGTTCTATCGCTTATGCTGCTTCTAAAGCAGCAGGAATAAGTGTTACAAAATCGTTAGCTCGGGCTCTGGCCCCTGAGGTAAGAGTTAATGCAGTTGCTCCCGGAATTGTGCAAACTCGTTGGGTGGAAGGGCAGGAAGACCATATCAAACGGCTGGCTGCCGGTACCCCGCTTGGTCGAGTTGCAGGACCTGAAGATATTGCAGAAGTGGTATTCTCATTAATTGCTCATGCAGGGTTTGTAACTGGGCAAACGATTGTGGTCGACGGAGGTAACTTTATTTAATCAATTCCGAGACTCCCACTTCTATAAGTGGGTGTTCCGATTTCCACTTCGGTGGGGGTAGACTCCTGGTAGACTCCCCCACCGAAGCCTCGATGTTCAGCTTTAACTGAACGAGTTCACTCACTCAAGTTTAGTTGAACTTATCCGATGGCTCATGCCATCGGATTAATTTTTTGTCTGGTTCTATTTATTGTTCTGCCCTTATACGATTAGATTAAAACAAATAAATAGGGGAAGAGATATGCAGAAAATTCGTAAAGCAGTTATTCCGGCCGCAGGACTAGGCACGCGTTTCTTGCCAGCAACAAAGGCTCAACCAAAGGAAATGTTACCGATTGTGGATAAACCCACGATCCAGTTTATTGTTGAAGAAGCTGTTCAATCCGGAATTGAAGATATCATCATCGTCACAGGACGTAGTAAACGGGCAATAGAAGACCATTTTGACCGCTCAATTGAACTTGAGGTGTTCTTAAAAAATACAGCGAAGAAAGAGCTTTTGGATATGATCCAAGACATTTCGCAGATGGCAGATATTTTTTATGTTCGTCAGAAGGAAGCATTAGGATTAGGTCATGCTATCTATAGTGCTCACAAGTTCATAGGAGATGAACCTTTCGCGGTATTGTTGGGGGATGATATCATCCATTCAAGGATACCCTGTCTTCAGCAAATGATTAAGGTTTACGAATGTTTTGGAACCAGTGTTGTTGCTGTTCAAGAAGTGCCGTTGGAAATGACTTCAAAATATGGCATTGTCGACGGAGAGGCAATAGGGGAGCGTATTTATAGGGCTCGGAATTTGGTCGAAAAGCCTAGACCGGAAGATGCCCCAGCGAAACGTTTGGCAATCATGGGACGATATATCTTAAATCCAGATATTTTTGGAATCTTGGAGAACCTACAGCCTGGCAAGGACGGAGAAATACAGCTAACTGACGGGTTGCGTGAACTTAACAAAGTTCAGGAAATTATTGCTTTCGATTTTGAAGGACGCCGGTATGATGTAGGCGACAAACTTGGCTTTATTCAGGCAACGATAGAATATGGCTTACGACGTGGAGATTTGTCGAATGAGTTAAAGACCTATTTACATCAAATAATGCAGTGGTACCCACTTGAATAATAAGCTTTGCAAGATAACTTGGTATCGAGTAAACTCGTTCAGCTAAAGCTGAACATCGGGGCTTCAGGTGGGGAGTTTACCCCACCTGAAGTGGAGACCGGGGGAACGCCCACTTATAGAAGTGGGCGTCTCGACGTTGGATGAACGGATAATTTAAATCATAGGAGGACGCCTCATACAATTTGAGACATCCTCTCGCAAATTTTTGATCAACAAAATTCGCGTATGAACAGCTTATCCTTGGATGATAGAGGGCCAATTAGGTTAGCGATTAATAACATTAACCTTCTGTCCTACCTGACCAGCAGTGTTGATCATAGCTTGAGGTTCATCATGGGTCTCTGCTTCGACGACTTCATCGTCATCGTCGTCATCATCATCGTCATCGTCGTCATCATCATCGTCATCGTCGTCATCATCATCATCGTCATCGTCGTCATCATCGTCATCGTCATCGTCATCGTCGTCATCATCGTCATCGTCATCGTCGTCATCATCATCGTCATCGTCATCGTCATCATCGTCGTCATCAAAAGCGATTTTCATTGCTTCTCCATTTCTATACGTAACTTTCACTTTTTCAACGTCGTTATCATTGGTTAATGCATCGATAAGCTGTTTCAAAAATTCTTCTTTATGCATATTCTCGCACCTTTCCTTATTTAAATTTTATCCACTCCATCTCCCACCTAATAGAATACTGGTAGGTAAAGAAGATTCTCTGTGTAATATATGATCATTTTGAGCAATTGGTACTAGAACAGTCTTAATTACTAAAAAATAGAATTTATCTAATGCGACATATGATTCGAGCGAATATCAATAATCTGTTGTTCTAACCCTGTTTTCAAGGAGCATACTGGATTATAGTTTAATAACGTTTGCGCCTTGGATATGTCTGCCCAGGTATCCAACGGATCTCCTTTTAGGCGTTCAGTAAATTCCAGATTGGCTTTTTTGTTGAGTAAATATTCAAGTAGCGAGATGACTTCTAGGATTGAAGCTCTTTCTCTACCCCCAATATTAATGATTTCCCCGATCACTCCTTCTGCATCAAGGGCTGCAACAGTTGCTTCTACGCAATCCTTGATAAAGGTAAAATCTCGTGTTTGTAATCCATCCCCATAGATTTGGATTGACTCGCGCTGAAGAATTCCCTTAATGAAGCGATGAAACGCCATATCTGCTCTTTGTCTTGGGCCGAACAACGTGAAATATCTTAGTATAACGATGGGGATTGCGTAACTCGCTTGATATACTTTACACAAGTATTCACCAGTTAACTTACTCACCCCGTAAGGAGAAAGGGGAGTGGGCATCGAAGTTTCAGAGACTTTCCCCACTTTTTCACCATAGACCGATGATGTTGAAATATATATAAACTTTGTGAGTGGATGTTCTCGCACAGCTTCTAGTAATATTTGAGTAGCAACAATATTATGATCCACGTAGGCTTGGAAATCAGTCCCCCAACTTGTGCGGACACCAGGCATAGCCGCTAAATGATAGACAACTTGAACACCTTCTAAAAGGTTCTTTAAGTCAGCATCACGGAGGTCAACTTGATGGAATTGAAAGCGCGGATTTGTAAGCAAGAGCCTGAGATTTCTTAGCTTTGTCTGCTTAAGGGAAGGATTGATAAAGCCATCAATTCCAATGACCTCAATCTCGTTTATTTCAAGCAATCGTTCACAAAGGTGTGAGCCGATAAAACCAGCAGCCCCAGTCACTAATATTTTCATCGTTTTCCAACCCCCATGTATTGTAATCCTTGTCTCCGGACGATTTCCCCATCAACACAGTTTCTGGCATCTAAAACGATAGATCTCTTCATTCTTGATTTGACTTCTGACCAATTGCAGTTGAGAAATTGCTCCCATTCAGTAGCAATAATCAGGGCATCTGAATTGGAGACCGATTCATACTGATTGGAATGGGAAGTAACATCGCTAGATATAAGTTGCACCATAGGATCATACGCGTGAACGCGACAACCCTTTTGAAGCAGTTGTTGAATTAGAGCAATGGCCGGAGAGGAACGTAGATCATCTGTACCTGGTTTAAAGGTTACACCCCAAACTGTAATCTGTTTATCAGCTAAGTCCGGAAGTTCCGTGCTCAATTTCTTTAAATAGAGCTCAATTTGAGTATCATTAATCTCCATCACTGCATCGAGGAGCTTGGTCTCTAGTTGATGACTTAACGCTGAGTGTTTAAGAGAACTGAGATCTTTAGGTAGACAGGAACCTCCAAAACCTAGTCCGGCGTTTAAGAAGTCCGGTCCAATGCGCGGGTCCATCCCTAAGCCCTTATGAAGATCGGCATAATCTACCTGAAAAACATCACAGATACGGGCCATTTCATTGGCAAAGGAAATTTTTGTGGCTAGAAAGACATTACTGGCGTATTTGATCAGTTCCGCTCCAGTTAAACTTGTAAAAACAAAAGGGGCGCTTCCCTTTTGATAGAGCTTTTTTAGGACTTCCAAGGGCCTATCTGTTTTTGTACCGAAAACTAGTTTATTGGGATGAAAGATATCCCATAGTGCTCTTCCTTCCCGTAAGAACTCCGGATTAGATACGATATCAAATAAATCGTCCTTGATGCCCATTTCAAGAAACGTTTGCTGAATCCATTCATTGGTTCCTGGTGGAACAGTACTTTTCGTAATGATGATTTTGTAATTGTTAATAGTTGAAGCGATAATTTCGATAACCTGCTTAATAAAACTAAGATTGCAGCTACCATCGTTTTGGGAAGGGGTTCCGACGGCAATTAAAATAATAGGATAATCTCTAATACTCTCTTTTACATTTGATGAAAAATGGAGTCTATTTTCTTTGCAATTTTCGATAATTAAGTCTTCTAAGCCTGGTTCGTAAATGGGGACCTTTCCTTGAAGGAGACCATCAATTTTTGCTTGATCCCTATCTACACACAGAACTTCATGGCCAAAAACCGCTAACGCAGTAGCTGTTGTTAGCCCTACATAACCGGCACCAACAATGCATATTTTCATAAATCCGTCAACCCTATCTCACGAAATCTCGATTTACACATCGTATTCCCATCAGATATGAAGCGTGACAGATTTTGGCATAGATATAGGTGGAGGCGTCGATTCCATTCAGCGATAAAGAAGAATAGATTACATTATGCAGTAGATAATGGTGGAGGGGAAGATGTGGAAGACTATCTGATTCAACCGTGGGATGCTGAAGAGGAGCTAACTGGGATAAACCTAGATATGTGGGTGCCTCCAGAAATTGATGAATTAGCACAGCAGGTTATCGCATATTATGACATGGAGGTCTACGCTAAAACGTTAATTACGTCTAAGCCGGACAAAGGTGGGGCTATCTGGAAAATCGAAACCGACAAAGGACCTCGCAGTTTGAAATTGTTGCATCGCAAGCCAATTAGAAGCCTCTTTAGCGTAGGGGCACAGGACTACATTGTAAAACAAGGTGGAAGGGTGCCAGGATTAATAAAGACCAAGGAAGGCCTTCTCTATGTTGAAATGGGTGGGAAGTTATGGATCGTCACAGATTGGATTGAATCTCTTACTCCGGCAAGTAAGGATCTTCAAGGTGCTCAGGACTTATGTTATGGTTTAGGGGAGTTTCATAGGCATTCCCGAGGATATACTCCCCCCACTGGTTCTAAAAGAGCTTCAAGATTATATCGGTGGCCCGCTTATTATCAAAAAATAATTACAAAAATCAACTGGTTTCGCAATGTAGCCAAAGCATACATTGAGATTCCAAGTAGTCAAACACTGCTTTCAAGCATCGAGTTATTTGAGCGTCAGGCTCTAGACGCTGTGTCCCTTCTTGAGCAATCATCCTATTCTCAGATGCTCTCGATGGGTGAAGAGCACTGGGGACTTGTACACCAAGACTACGGATGGTCTAACGGACAACTTGGCACAGGCGGTCTTTGGGTGATCGATCTAGATGGAGTCTCCTACGATTTACCGATTCGCGATCTTCGTAAGCTCATCTCGAGTTCGATGGACGATTTAGGAAGGTGGGACGTTCCTTGGATTCAGGGTATGATCAGTGCCTACCATGAAGCAAATCCGCTCGATCTAGAAACTTACGAGATCTTATTGAATGATTTGGCATTCCCCAATGAGTTTTATAAACACATTAATGAGATGTTGTACGACCCTATTGATTTTCTAACGAATGATTTAGAAGGGATTATGTCGCGTCTTACTCTTTTAGAAAAGACAAAGGCCTTGGCACTAGCTGAACTAACCTTAGACAAGGAAAAATTCCAAACGGGACACTATGAGTCAAACACCGTTTTTGAACCAGAAAAACTTGAGATGATGCAAATTAAAGCAACGTCGGAAAACATTTCCTTACCAAGGTTGCTAACCAAAGAAAAGTCCCCCTTCGATCCAGAGAAGGACCAAGAGGGATATCATATCGAAAAGAATAAACCCAAGCTTCATCTCTTAAAGGGTGTAACAAAGCACGAGGGTGTTATTGAAAACAAGATCATGCAAATGAACGAAGACCATAAATTAAAGGTCCTGATGATATGTACGGAGAAATTGCCGGTCCCGCCTGTGCGTGGTGGAGCTATTCAAACCTATATCCAGGGGATCTCAGGGTTTTTAAGTCAACGCCATGATTTAACGATCTTAGGAACGACAGACCCATCATTACCTCTTGAGGAATATAAGAATAATATTCGGTATGTTAGAATTGAAAGCGAACAAGTCTTAGAAATCTATGCCACTAAAGTGATCGATTTTCTTCGGAATGAGTCCTTTGATCTTATTCACGTCTTTAATCGTCCGCGGCTCATTCCCTTAATTAGTGAAGTAGCCCCTTACTCACGCTTAATTTTAAGTATGCACAACGATATGTTTGGTACTAATAAAATCCACCAACAGGATGCGCTTACTGCAATAAAAGAGGTAGAACGGATTGTTACAGTCAGTGATTATGTCGGAAAGACAATTTCCAGTCTCTATCCTCAAGCTGCTTCAAAGGTTCACACGATCTATTCGGGAGTTGACCTAAAAACATTTATACCTTGGGAAACATCAAAATCGGCCTCTCAGATTCGTCAGAAACTACGTAGCGACTATCAGCTTGAAGATAAAACGGTCATCTTATTTGTGGGGCGCTTAACCCCCAAAAAAGGTACCGACTTATTAATTCAAGCAATCAAGGAGCTTTTTTTAGAGGATTCAAATATTGCCTTGGTAATCGTGGGTGGAACATGGTACAGTGTCGACATTGTTACTGATTATGTGGCCTATGTTCGCGCCCTGGCAGAGAGAGCTCCGTTTCCTGTTATCACGACAGGGTATGTATCCTCTGATCTTATTCACCAGTGGTTTTGGGCTGGAGATATCTTTGTGTGCTCTTCTCAGTGGCAAGAACCTCTTGCTCGTGTTCATTACGAAGCCATGGCTGCTGGCTTACCCTTTCTTACGACTGCACGAGGCGGTAATCCAGAAGTTGTGATCGATCAAAATGGTTTACTTGTCGAGCGACCCGAGGATCCAATTGAATTTGCTGATAAACTTAAACTTCTCCTAACTGATCCAAAACTTCGGAGTAGCATGGGTCAAACTGGTAGGCGAATAGCTGAAGATCGCTTCAGCTGGGAACGTGTTGCACAAGAAGTCTTAGAAACATGGACACAGAGATTAATCCTTGAAACGGATACGGAGAAAAAGATTGCTCAGTTGGATTCAGATAAACTAATAGGTAAGGGTAAGGGTAAGGTTAAAGTCAAAGGTAAAGGAAAAGTCAAAGTCAAAGGTAAAGGTAAAGGTAAAGGTAAAGTTAAGGATTTAGATAAAGGTAAAGAGTTGGATATCAAGGATAAAGACTTGGAAAAATATTATGATCCAGCGATAGAATCTGGTTCATCCGTCGTAAGGATTACCAGAGACATGATTATCCAGATGAGGGTAAATAACAACGGTATTAGCTTCACTGGTCCATCCTTGGGGAAAAACATTCGAGACCTCATTGTTCCAATGAGGGTAAATTGCAAACTAATTGACATTACCTCTCCGTCCGTACTGAAGATCACCGGGGAAATGATTGTTCATTGATGAGTAATTGATCCATCCACTAGGGTCTTATCCAGAACACACTTGGACCAAGGCTTTAGTGGACGGTTTATTCACTCACTAGGAGCACCCCCATTGGGCACTTGACAACGAGCAAATATTAGTTATAATGATATTAGGATCACAAAAGCAGAAGATTTAGTTATCAAGAACTTGTTGGTCGCGTGCTAGGTAAAGTTTCGATTCATTCGAAGGTTTAGGCATTGCAATCAGTTGATCCAATGCTAAATTTCGGAGAATTGGAGCCACCTAGAGGGGTGGTTTTTGTCGTTAGAAAGATAGTTTTCCCGCAAAGTTCCTCCCAATAAGTCTGTCTGAGTTAAGTCTTCCTTAGCGGTCGTCGGTTTTTTAGCTGGGAAATTGAGTTCAGAATTCAGGTGATTTACACCTAACCCTTCTCTTTTAATTGAATGGGCTGTTTTCAGATTGAACCCAGTTGGTGTCTACAGAACTAGTGGAGGATTTGTCCAGATTAGTTTACTCAACTTAAGTTGCTTTTGATGGTTTATTATCTTAGTTTAGGAGGTAAAGTATTTACTCCCTTACCTGATTAGTTTCTCAGAACGTGTGATTTGACTAGTTTTGTTGGCTTAGTTGTAAGGTGCATTAGTTACTAGCCTTTTTTGCTCCGGTAAATGACTGTTCGGTAATGCTTGGTTTAAGATTAATCTAGAGCCGTGTACCCATTAATTCTTAAGGAACTTTGCGGGATTCAATTAGAGTTTAAGGCCACTCATTGAGTGGCCCTTTTCTTTTGCCGATATATCCATTATAATTAGTCGTTTAAACAGTTGAGGAGACGTGTAAGGAGTTATGATCATGATTAGCAATTTGAATTTTTTAGTAAATTCAATAAAGGATCAAGTGATTTTTTGGAGACGTCATCTGCATCAGAATCCAGAAGTATCTTATCATGAGGGCGCAACCTCCCAGTTTATTTATCGTACACTCCTGGCTTTTGGAAATCTAGAGGTGACCCAGCCTACTAAGACTAGTGTGATGGCACGACTGATTGGAAAGAGATCAGGTAAAGTGATTGCTATTAGGGCAGATATGGATGCGCTGCCAATTCAAGAAGATACTACGGTCGATTATGCATCCCATAACCCAGGGGTGATGCATGCCTGTGGGCACGATGCTCATATCGCCATGCTATTAGGAGTAGCAAAGATTTTCTGTAGTATGCAAGGGAATATTACCGGAGAACTACGCTTTATCTTTCAGCATGCCGAGGAATTATTCCCCCCTGGAGGGGCTGAAGAGCTTGTTGAAGCTGGGGTGATGGATGGAGTAGACGCCATCATCGGTGGACATGTATGGACGCCTTTAGAAATTGGTAAAGTGGGCCTTACTTATGGTCCGATGATGGCTTCGCCAGATTCATTTTATATTACAATTAAGGGGAAAGGTGGGCACGGAGCGATGCCCCATCAAACGATTGATGCGATTTTAGTTGGGGCAGAAGTGGTAGTTAACTTGCAACATATTGTTTCGCGAAACATTGATCCTATAGATCAGGTAGTAATCTCTGTGTGTCGGTTCGTAGGTGGTACAACAAATAACATTATTCCTAACAAAGTTCAAATAGACGGCACGATCCGTACCTTGGATCCCAAGCTCCGCCAAAAGGTTCCCCTCTTGCTTGAGCGAATTGTCAAAGGGGTTACGTCCGCGCACGGGGCAGACTATGATTTGAAAATTGTCCAAGGCTACAGACAGGTGATTAATGATGAGCGGGTTGTTCGAGTTTTAGAAGAGACAGTGCGTGAAGTCATGGGAGATGCGGCGATTGAGTTTGTCCACCCGAGCATGGGCGCTGAAGATTTTTCTGCATATCAGCAAAAAGCCCCGGGTGCGTTTTTCTTCATTGGTGGAGGGAACAAAGAGAAAGGATATGTTTACCCGCATCATCACCCTTGCTTCATGATTGACGAAGATGCCCTACAGATCGGTATGAAAATCTTTATACAGGCTGCGATAAAACTTCTAGCGTGAAAAAAAGGGATAATAATTTTATTGTCCTTCTTCAACTATCTCCTTGACGACACGATTGTAGTGTATAATTAAAGGAAAGAGTACTATTTTTGATGTTTTATGGGGGCAGATAATTGGAGGAAATGGTAATTGAAGAAAGACAAGAAACGTGTTCGACGGTCAGTAAGATTGTTAAGATCAAGATTTTTCGTAAAAGAATCCATGGTGCCCCACTTTATGGAGGGGAAATCGTAGGCTTCGATTGCGCCTCTTCCAGCTCGTCTTGTGAATCGAGATGTACTTATAAGCTATTAATGGATGACTATTAATTAAAAATTTCACAATCCTATACGAATACTTCGCCGTAGGATGACTTATGCCACCGAAGTCTCGATGTTCAACTTTAGTTGAACGAGTTCACTTTAAAAGGATGAAAACTATGAAGAAGCTTAAAGGGAGTAAATTTGCAATAGTATTATTTGTTTCGCTTATTGCTATTAGCGGCTTTATTATCTCTAGGAATTATGAATTTGCTAAAAAGTCAGGACCGCAACCTGTACTTGCAGTTAGCACTCAAAACGATACTCCCCCTACGGAGGAAAGAATTTCTGACACAGTGAAACAGGCCCTAGAGAACGCCACGAACACGACTTCAATTGCTCCACTGAGAAAGTTTCCCTACCCATTTGACGCAATGTTGGCGATTTCATCCGACATAGACTATGCAACAGTGGAAAAGTTTGAGACATATCATCAATTTCTCAATACTTTAGAGCAAACAACTCACGGTCCGGGGGTAGGATTAGATATTGGTGATTCAGCTTGGTTTTATGTAGTTAATGATAGTTTGATTAATTTAGATAAAGAGGGCCATAAAGTTGCATATTCTATGTCATATTTTCAGGGGTTAAATCCTAATTTTCATAAGGATGCGGACAAAATCATTAAATACTATAAAGAAGGTTGGATTGATTCCCTTCATTCATTTGGTGATTTTTCCCGCAATGATCGCAGTATCCAGTTTACCCGTGATTTAGCCGTTGCGGCTTGGAAGGCAATGAATGACAGCGGATTTAAACCTAAAGTATGGATCAATCACGGTTCAGAGAGCAATGTTCAAAATTTCGGAGCGTATAATCCTAAAAACCTTTTTAAATACCAGGCCGGTGACGACCCAAAATCCCCATACTATCATACAGACTTAACAACAGATAATGGCATTCGTTATGTCTGGAACTCTATTGGAATGAGCCAATTCTCCTATGATAATCCCTTGTTTCCTATTAAGCTGCGGGATGGTAGGCAGGTGTGGGGCTTTCATAGGTATACCCATGACGTAGTCAATGGGAAGTATGATTGGACGTGGGAAACCCATGAACTACATCGCCAAATAACCAAAGAGCGTTTAGAGCAGTTGGTTCAAGAAAGGAAGTTCTCGATTGTTGCGCAACATCTTGGCAAGGAAAGCGCGGAATTCCCGTTTAACCCAATTGATATTCAAGCGCTGCAGTTACTCAAAGCCTATCAAGACCAAGGCAAGGTTTTAGTAGCTCGAACCTCACGGTTGCTGGACTATGCCAGAGCCCAAAAGTTTGTCGGCTATTTTAGCGTTCAACTTGAAGGCAAGACGTTTATCAACATTAACTCAATAAAGGATTCTGTCCTAGCATCAACAACCCCAACGATGGATGACATTCGGGGACTGACGTTTTATGTTGATGATCCAGACAAAACTTTTCTTTTGTTAAATCTGACGTATATTCCTAAGGAGCAATTACAGAGAAATGGGCCAGACGGAAGTAGTAAAAAAAGCATAGAAGTTAAATGGTATATGCCGGATAATGTGGATTACTCCAAACCCCCAAAAAAGGTCACTCAATGAGTGGCCTTTTTCCTTCCACTATTCACTCAGGAAAAGTGGAAAAGGTTCTGGTATAATACTTTTATCCGATACTGTCCAAAAATTGAGAGGCTTGTTTAAACATTCAATACTGAGCACTAATAAAATAGTGCAGTTACCTTCTATTTTTCAAATTAAGGAGGATTTTTGCAATGCAGAAACTTTATAAAATTCTATGGTCCCTAGCCATACTATTAATCATTGTCACGACTGTAATATTTTCCTTTGGGTTCATTTTAGTAGTAGTTGCGGTGGCCAGTTTATTTGGAATTTACCGATATTTCTTTATGAAAAAGAAATCAAGGGAATTTGAAACGAGGCCATACACCCATGGTGAAGTTATTGATTTACAAGCCGAAGTGATTCATGAGACGATTCAGGCTAGAAAACCTGATGAATTTAAATAGGACATCTATCGGGTAGGTTGCCAATCCCGGATACCATTATCCTCAATAATCCCCAATGTAACATCTGTAATATCTTCATAAACCAAGAGCTGATCCCGAATTCTAGATTTAATGTTGCCAGCTTGAGCCAAGGTTAAGCCGGAACGTAGTTCAATGTAGCTTTCGACATGATATAAACGCCCTTCTTGGAGGATACGCATTTTGTTGATATCCGTAACGTCGAGGTCGGATAAGATAATTTGCGAAACTTTGTCTTCGACTTCCTTCGGAGCGGCAACACCGATGAGTCCGACCATGTTGTCATAACCAACTCGATAGGCGACCCCTCCCATGAGAAGACCGATGATGATCGCTGCGAAGCCATCTAACGCCTTGATCTGAGAAAAGTGGGTTATGAGAATAGCTAAGAGGGCCAGTATTGCCCCAAAAGTGGCCACCAGGTCTTCATAGAAGACCAGTCGAGTCGCGGGGGAGGCTCGGTTTACATTTAGAATGGCAATTGGGATTAGACCCAATCCCTTTCCTTCAGAACGAATTTCTCGGGCAATTTCTCGTATGGCCTTTAATAAGACATAACCGTCAATAGTAAGTGAGGTACCAAGACTGAAAATAATTAAACCTAAATTAGCGATGGGTGCAGGGTGTTGAATCAAATTAATCCCTTCCAGAACAGTTTCATAGGCCATGATAGTAACGATGATCACAGCTCCCATGCAGAACACATTGATTAGACGTCCAAAGCCGGTTGGAAAACGGGGAGTTGCTTGCCGTTCAGCAAGAATACTTCCGATAAAGACAAAGATTTGGTTGATGGTATCTGCGCCTGTGTGCATTGCTTCGGCAAACATAGCGCCACTTCCACTTAAAAAGGCTGCTATTCCCTTAAGAATGACTAGGAACAGATTGCCCAGGGCCGCGTAAAAAGATGAAGTGTTTCCTTTTTTAATAATTTCCCAGGCTTTAATCATTGTACCTCCTCGTAGTTCCTTTCTTTATACTTATCAGACCTACATGCCGCTTCGCGGCACCACTGATGAATGGAAAATTTATTTTCCAGGGCAGAAAGTATAATTTACGTAACCTACTTTTAGCATCCCATTAATTTTTTTGGTTTATTCCTAGTGAGTGACAGATGTAAATTGGTAAACATACCCTATATTGTAATCAATACGGATGTATCGAAAGCGGTGATAAGGGTGAGTTTATATCTGGCGTTGGGAGATTCGATTACTGCAGGGTATGGTGTAGGAAACTCATATTCTTTCCCAACAATATATGGCAATTTTCTTAGGCGGCACAACCAAGATTTGAGCGTTTATAATCTAGGCGTTAACGGTTTGACGACACATGGTCTACTGGAGCTATTATTGTTTAATCGCAGCCTGCGTCATCTTGTTTCCTTGGCATCTTTGATCACGATAACGATTGGTTCCAATGATTTACTTCATCTTTTTAAAAACTCTAATCAATCTATTAATACATCTCAGTTACCTGTGATCTTGGGTAACATGGGCAAAACTCTTGCTCAAGTCGGAGATGTGGTTAAGCGGCTCAATCCGATGGCAATCGTAAAAGTGGCCACTCTGTATAACCCCCTGCCGGCAGGGCCTTACGCCCAGTATTACGCACAGGCTCAAGGGGTTATTGACACTGCCAATGTCATGATTATTACTTGGGCAAAACGATATGGGTTTGTGGTGGTTTGTTTAGATCGTGAGATAAGAGGAAAAGAACCTTCTCTAATCGGCCCAGATTATGGGCATCCTAACGCTGCCGGGTATAGGGTGATGGCAAAGGCATTTGCTAGGTATTAAGTGGGGTTTATGGTTGGAAAGGCATTGACCAAGTTTTCGTCAAGTTTTCTTTAGTGTAAGCGAGGCGACTTGGGAAACTTTTTAGAAAAATACCAATATAGTCCAACTGACCCAAACAAGAGAGCACCGATAGCTAAGGCTAACAATAACCGACGCGGATGATAAGAGATTCGCCATAAGTCGTGCCCTACCCAAGATTCCCAAATAATCATGGGAATCTTACCAAGCAGAGTGGCTAACAAGAACGAAGGAAAGGTCATGAGGGATAGGCCGGAGGCATAATTCACAGCTGCAGAGGGAAGTACTGGAATAAGTCGCGAGAGAAAGACTACGGAAAAGCTATTCCCTCTTAAAATAACACCCCATTTTCCTAGCTTCGAAACCTTTGGCTGCGCCCACGCTTGTCCAAGTGTACGTGCTAACCAAAAAGCTAGAGTGGCACCTAACAAGCTTCCGCAAAGGGAAAGTAGAAAACCACCGATCCACCCGAAAAGAAGGGTGTTAATTCCTGCCATTAGGACAAACGGTATCGCTGGAAATAAAGCTAAAATAATTATAATAGTAAGGTCAATAAAAATACCAAATAATCCCCATTGTAAGACAAACACCCTTAATTCCGCAGGATGCTGGAGTTTTGGATAAAGAACAATCACTATAGCGAGGGAAATTAGCAAGGTCATAAAGGAAAAGTGCTTCTTGTTCAACGGTTACCCTCCCTCAAACACGATACTGAGCTATCCATGCGTGGTAATGTTCTTGTTCCAGTTTATGCAGCGCTTCTCTGAAGACCACATGTTTTCCCGGATTATCTGAGCTTTCTCGGATATTATATAATATAGTGCAATTTCTTAGAAAAATAATGTTAAGTTGTGAAAAATGAATTGAAAAGGGAAATATTATGGTTATTCTTTCTGAAGTTTATGATAAAATATTATTATCAGTGATACAAGAATGAAAGGTGATAAGCCATGCCACTCCAACCTCAAAGAAACTGCCTGAAACTCGAAGATATTTTTGGACTTCTTCAGGAGATTAATCATGAGGAAAATTTCGAAGACTCACTCGGAATTTTAACCAAACGAGGGCTTGATTTTTTTAATTGTACGATGGCAGGAATTTGGCTATGGCAAGATAAGAAACTTCAACCTATAGCTATTAGTGCCCGAACCGAGATGCAAGAACAGTTTTTGGCTCACAATGATCTCCCGAAAGATTTCCGTACCTTTGTAGAGGGAATGGCAGGAGGACATGATTTGGTTGGACCGAAACTGCTAATTCATGAAGTTCTTGACCACTGTAATGAGTGTGATGCGAACCTTACTAAGGGGATCAATTATTTTTCGGCTTGGAACGAAATTCTTATGCAATTCGGGGTGCGACGGATTTTAGGTGTACCCCTTATTCATTTTGGTCAATTGTTGGGCGTGCTGACGTTATTCAGTGATGATCCAGCATGCTTTGACAAGGACAATGTCCAGTGGTTGGAACTGCTCATTCCATTGATTTCTCCTAATGTATATGAGCAACAATTGCGTCTGGCAGCCCTTGATCGCGAACAAGCTCTGTCTCTGCTCCTTCGGGGAACAGAAATTTTAGTCAAGGCAGAGTCTGAAGTTCAGTTGTTATCTGAAGCCGGAGAAATGGCAATGGAGCTTCTATACTTAGAAGCTGGTTTCTTTCATATGGAAGAGGATGGGGAATGGAAATTACGTGCGCCCTTTGGCCGACTTAAACAGTCTGAGTCGGTTTGGCAAGAATGGATTCAAAAAGATAAACAAAAGAAATTTCCGCTGGGTTATCTAGCGAATCAGGTACCAACCTTGAGGGTCCTTAAAGAGGATGATCAAAAAGATATGCCTCACCTTGTCGATAAAATACTCATACAACCTATTAATACCTATCGAGGAGTTATCGGAGAATTTTGGTTGATAGACTCTGGGACGCGAGACATTGAACAGACCCAGGAGATCCTCTCTGCTTTCGTCCGCATGTTAAGTATGGCTTTAGAGACAATTCGGCAAAGACAAGAACTCGAACATTTGGCAACGACGGACCGTCTTACTGGCATCATGAATCGTCAAGGGTTTGAGCAAAGGATCCTAGGGGAAATGGCGGGGACACTTAGGCGACGGTCGACGTTCCTATTTATACTACTCGATTTAGACGGATTTAAGAAGCTCAATGATACACAAGGGCATCCTATAGGAGATCTGGCATTAAGCCATGTGGCACAAAATCTCCAGAAGTCCGTTCGACAAGGGGATATTGTCGCTCGTACAGGCGGAGACGAGTTTGCAGTCATTTTAACTGATCTAAAAATGGGCCAGGATGCAATGGGAATTATGGAACGGTTAAAGAATAGTTTAGGTTTGGAAAAGTATGGCTTAGGCATAAGCATGGGGGTTGCAGAATTTCCCACTGAATCTGCGGACTATGAAGCTCTTTACAAGCTTTCGGATCATCGGCTTTATCTCGGAAAGCAAAATGGTAAAGGGCATATAGTTACAGGAAATACATTTGATTAAGTATTTTACACGACTTAAAAATCGGAAACGGCATGCTAGAAGAAAGCATGCCGTTCTATTATACTAGTTAGAAAGTATATACTGACTGTACCAAGTTAGAAATGATAACATCGGAACGTGTATAATGTCGTCGCCTTGGTTTGGCCTTGGTATTTAACCGCCGACCAGTTCGGAAGGGTCCCTTCTCGCCATCCTTGGCTACAGGGACACTCGACCATCCATGGTCAGCGCTTGGGGCTAGCTAAGTTTTCTTTATTCGTTTTTACAAGGCGTAGAGTAGTGTATCGTTCAGAAGATGGGAGGTCGCGTTTAAATTTAAATCTAAATTCCTGGATCGATGCCATTTTATCAGCGAACATAACGAGAAAAGCCTCTCGGCTCTTGGGCATGCGAACGGTGAGTGGCCACATATGGCTTAAAATAATGTCCTTTTCTTTTTCACTTAGGTTAAAACAACGTTCCGCATTCTTGCAGGCAATACGAGGATGGCGAAAACCATGCCATCTCGATCCGTCGGGTCTAAGGTTATGCCAATCATATAAAAAAAAGTCATGCAGGAGGGCACCCCGAGTAATCGCGTTTGTATCTAACTTAAGTTTACTTTCTAGTCTAATTGACCAGTTATAAGCAATTTGAGCAACACGGAGGGAATGTTCTAGAGTTGTAAAAGGCCGATGATGAGTATAAGAAGCCAGTTGTTTATACTCCTCGTGGTTTAAAATGGTATCAACATGTTCTGCTAAACTCAATTGTTTTCACCTTCCTAATCAAGTGAGTGGATCAGCTAATGAGCATTAGCTAATTATATAATTACTTTATAAGTGTACCCTAAAAGTTCATTGTTGTACATTTATATGGAACTATATATTATGTCTAATTGTTTCCAATTGAAAAGGAAGGAGATGGGGGCACAGCCAGCGTATTTCTTTCAAAGGCTAAACTGGCTAGTTAAGGAAGGGAAAAGCCGCCAGTAAACACACAACTTCTGAAAGCTCGATAAACGCCCCATATAGGTCGCCGGTTAATCCACCTAGGAGGGAAGAAATCTTGGCAGCCCAAAAGGTTACTGCAATGACACATACTCCTAAGGCGATAAGGCCTGCAAAGCCGACGAGATAAAAGGAGGCTCCTAAAACTAAGCATCCACTGAAAAGAAACGGAACCCAACGGGTCGTTTCATGAATACCTTTTCCTAGTCCTTGGGGCCGAGCATAAGGAAAGCCGACCACTCCAATCTGAAATACCCAGCGCGAGATCATGGGCATAATCAGGAGGAGGGAAAACTGAGAGGGGGTTAGGCTCGCAAGTAAGGTGAATTTCAGAAGTAGTAAGCCAACGAGGGCCATGCAGGCATGAGCTCCAATTCGGCTGTCCTTCATAATTTCCAAGATTCGTTCTGGGCTACGGGCGGATAATAAACCATCCATACTATCCATGAATCCATCAAGATGGATTCCACCTGTGAGGATTAACTCTGCGACCAACAAGAAAGCACCCAGAACCAAGGGGGGAAAATAAAGAATCGAGGCTTTAGCCAGAAGCCAGAGGAATAGACCTAGTATGAGCCCGACCAAGGGATAATAGTGATAACTTCGAGAAAACTCCTCCGAGGTAATTTCAACTTTGGGTGCAGGTAAAGGGATCCGAGTCAGAAATGTAAGAGCAATTAGAAATCCGCGCAAAATCATCACTCCTTGAGTAAGGAAGCAAGCAGCTTCTCGCCAGAGTGTTTAATCTCCATAGGTAAACCTGCCACGACCATATAAACCTGCTCAGCACTGTGAGCTAGAATTTGATTGCTTCGCCCTGCTAAATCCCGATAAGCTCGGGCCAAAGGGTTCTCAGGGACAATTCCTTGACCTACTTCATTGGTGACAAAGAATACTTGAGGTTTAATTTCTTGCGCTAGCCGAGCGACGTCCTTTACAATAGTCAAGATTTGAGGTTCAAGTTCACCGTTGGATAAATCATGTCCAGCTAAGAGAAGATTGGTAAGCCAGAGTGTGACACAATCGAG
>LOEW01000136.1 GCA_001516045.1 Desulfosporosinus sp. BRH_c37 | reverse complement strand
TTTTTTGACTGTTACGTATTGTTCCTTGAAGGTTGACAGATAAAGCGGTTTTGCCACGTGTTCCAGCACATGCTGCTCATTGATGCGGTATTCATCGTCATAAAACCATGTTTGAAGTATCTGAAAACGCGTCTGAGCCATTACTTTCCCGTCTCCGGGCAAGCGGCTGTAAGTTCCGCAAAGGCCCTGAACCTGGCCCATCTCGATGATCTTCCCGCCCCCATAGGCATAAAAGGTAGTTCTATAATCTTCACTGGGGCCATACTCCTGGACCGCAATTTCCTTTACGCCGTCCATAATGTCCAGGTCGACAATGGAAAAACCCTCTTCCACATTCGTACCGCTGTCATGGACGGCGGCACCGTTAATGGTCAGGGTGAAATCGCTTCCTTCCGACAGGCTGTACTGAATTTCTTCCGGCTTCCCATCCCCATCCAGGTCAAAACGGGCATATTTCCCTAGGGGCAGTCCCTGGCTTTTTGCCGGTTCCTTCCGTGCTGTTTCATATCTTTCAATCAAGTCCACATTGTCTTTTTCAATGTCCGAGATTTCATTATTGAAAGCTGCATTTTTCGCATACCAGCTTTTAGCTCCGAAATACTTTTGCAATCCCTCATCCTTAAAGATATAGCCCTGTCTGGCGAAAATTTCATTTCTGGCAAGATATAGCAGGCGGTAATCCAGGTTACGGACATTTTCCTCTTTCAGCCGGGTTGAATCACTGTCCTTAAAAATATAGCCTTCCTCTGCAGCCTCCGCTTTGTCCCCTTGTCCGCTTCCCGCATCGGCATTCATTCCTGCCGATATGCCGGCCGGGCTTTCTCCCGTCTGCAGACCGTTTGTGTCGGCCTTTCCCCCGCAGGCAGTCAGCCACAGCAGACTGGTGCAGCAGATGCAAGCCAGTACCCCCAGGGTTTTCTTCATCCCTTTCATCTGACTTCCCTCTCCCCTCATGCGGATACCCCTCATGTATCCAATAACATCATGCACTGCGTATCGGATGCCGAAGCACTGTTTTCAACTTCTCCGGCGCTACCTTGCGGGGGTCGGAAATGTATATCTCGTGATGACGACGGGTGCCGTCAATATCTATGATATAGCCGTTTTCTATGGCGAAACCGTCAAGCGCCGCTACCGTGGCAGGTTCATCATCATACGAACCGATATGCATTACCTGAACGCATAAACCCTCGGTGATTGTTTTGAATTTTGCCTTTGATGTATCAATGCTCGGTTTTTTCTTGGCGAGGGCAGCCTTTGAGGCTTCGAAAATGTCCGCTGTTACGAAGTCAGGTTGTCGAATCACCATCGTCCATACAAATTTGCTCTTGTCACTTATCACTGCACCGCCGCCCCTAAAATCATCGTCAACACTCCAGAAGCCTTCAAGCGGCGGAACAACGTATTCCAAGATCGATTTGTTGCCCATCTTTATCGTGTAGGAAAACCCATACAGCAGTTCAACGGCAGCGGTATATTCCGCGCTCGTGTTCGGATCGCCTTTACCATCAACGGTGATAAACGTCATCTCCGGCACATTAATAATGGATGGCGTGGTTTTTGGTTGGTATAAGTCTTTTTCGGTTTTCTTATAGTCAATCGGCATCGTCGCACCTCCTCTCTTTTTCAATCAGCGCCAGTGCAATCCTCAGCGCCTTTACCCGCCTGTCGTTTAGGGTCTTCTGGGCCAGAGCATCATGCCGCCTACATAGGCGAAATTAACCGCGCCTGCATGCCAGGCGTCGGCGCGGAAATAGTCGCTGGTCATGAGCGGATAGTAGGTGGAAAGTGGCGCATAAAACACCATCCCGAGCAATGTGGCCGCCGTCACTGCAATCTCATCAAAGAAAAGGTCTTTGGCTTTGATGGAATCATTCAGCAGATTGTTAATGTCTTCTGTTTGCAGCTTATCGTCCTTGAGCAGCTTATGATACGGTCTGGCCGGGAAAAGAAGCGGCGAAAGAAACAAGGTATCAATAATATTCGGATCATCAAGGCCAGCATAAATGAGGGCATTGCGAATGTATTTCAAATCATGATTGAAGATATTGTGACCGCAAACATATTCCGACCCATAGTTCAATTTCGGTATCGATAAAGACGATGGGTTTCAGGTGCATTTCCTCCTTTAAAGACTACTTAGTTTTCTACAGGCATGGTAAGGCCTTCGGTTAATAATGACCCATTAACTAGACCTCTTTCGATTTTGGCATACAACCTATTTCCCACAGATAATTTCACATTCTTAACCTACTAGGAAACAGATTTCTCTATTATGGATAATGCGAAACAGAATCCATATAATTTTAACACCCCATAATGCTCATTTGGTGTAACAAACTATCTACCCCAATAAATTTACATGCTCGGCATAGGTGCCTCGTAGTAACCAAGTTTATGGAAATTGTAAAATTCAAGAATCCTGTTTTCAGGTGCAGCTCCTAACGCAATCATTACTTCTTTAGCAAACTCCAAAGATGCTGTACCGTTGGCTGTAATAATATTATTATCTCTTACCGCCTGTTGCATGATATATTTTTCTTCTCCTGTGTATGCATTTCCAGCCCATTGCTTTAAGTCATTTAAATCATTACTGGTATGGCTAACATTATTTAAAACACCAATTGTACCGAGAAAAGCCGAAGCATCACAGATACCACCCAAAACTTTTCTATTGTTTAATGCATTTTGTACCAAAGGTTTAACCTGCTGTGCAGTCTCATTTCTCCATGACATTCCACCAATTAGAATTAATCCCTCAAAATCTGTTGGAGCTGATTGAATATCATAGTCCGGAAGAACGGTAAATCCCCCTATGGATTGAATGATATCTTTTGTTAATGAAACAGTCTTCACAGAATATTCATCTTGACCTAAAGATAATATTAATGACGATAGATAAGCGGCTTCCCAATCAGCGTATTTATCCAAAATAACAAATAGCACGACTTTTTTCATAATGTGACCTCCTCTTATAACTATATTAATGATGATAATATTTTACCGTCTTAGACAGCTGTGTTGTATTCAAAATATAAACAATATGAAATTCACTTGTGTTTGTTCAGATTCCCATTATTAGCCTAATGGGTATATGGATTTTACGGAGTTCAACATAGCCAGCCGAGAAAAGGCCGCTTTCAGCTTTACACTAATCAACCTTCGATTAGTTTAGTTTGCGTCTGCAATTTGAAGGGAGCAAAGTTATCCATTGCTTTTGGAACAAAACATATTTATTACCCCTTGTTAATAAGATCCGTAGGAAAAGGCAAAATGCATTCTTTTAGGAACTTTGTATGAATTTCGTTAAGTTGCTCAAATCGATCCATGGATCCACCAAATAAACTTTGTTTTAAGACAGTCCAGTTTTCACCGAGTGAACGCCCCTTACTGACAAAATCTAGGACGTTATTGCTACCGCCGTACCCCTTCCAAGCATAGCTGCCGTATGGGGAAACTTCCCATTCTCGATATTTGGGATCCTTTACTTTTTGATCAAGGAATAAAAGTGCAGCTAAATATTCAAATATATCAAAAGCCCGTTCAAAATCTTGCTCAAATGGTAGAATTTCTCGCAAATCCGTACGCAATAATTTGTAGATATATTGGTTAACTGGTGTATACTGTGATACACATGGGAGAAATTTGTAAGTTTCTTTAAAACAAGACATAGGATCAAGGTAAAAAACTCCTGCGTAAGTGCACCCACTTCGACTGACCTTAGTTTCAGTCAAAAGTTCTCGAACAAACATATATTTTTCTCGTGCAACCGCAGCGATCCCCCCGGCATACATCACAAGAACTACTGGATAAAGACGGAGATCTAGTAATGCTGTAATGCCACCGTGAATGTCCCAGTTGTTGGCAAGCCTTGTTAGGGATTTAACCCATACATAATTTTGTTCATCCAGTCCCCAGTAGCACCCGGTGGCAAATATACTGCGGAGTGTCTCGCTTAAAGATTCATATGCCTTTACTCTTTGCAAAAACTCATCTTTATTTACCGGTCTTACGTCTACCGAAAAATGTTTATCAGTTATGCTCTCAGCCAACTGTTCAGTTTCACCCATTACCAGATCATGAAAACGAATACGTTGTGTTGGATCTGGCAAATAGCGTTTCAGAGATGCAACAGCTGTCTTTTTCGACAAAGGATGCGGATTGTTTAACTCTTCCAATGTTACTACTTTATCCTGTACGTTCTCAAAAAAACTATCAGCATCCTTTATTGTAATGGGTTCTGCCTGGCGTAAGTCTATTAATCGTTTCGCATTTCCTTGGGGAATCCCCCGTGTACACCAGTAAATTGTAAAACGTCTGCTTTTACACCTTTCTATTGCGCTTACAAGAGCATGGTCCCATTCCGCAGACCATCCACATATGATAAGTCCAAACTCATCAAATATGCGGTCAATAAGTGTATTCATCGGTTCCTCGTAAGTCTGCAGCTCATCTAAAGTATTTTTAATACGGATATCGCGGTAATCACCATGCAATTTTATAACAGTACAACTTGTATGAATAATGGGTAGCGTACCTTGAATTGAATCGACCGTACTAATTATAGTTGGTGATATCCCTTTTTCGCGAAGAGCATCCTCCATCAGGGAATCAAAGTTTGTGGTTAATATAACTTTAATATGACCACTTAATACCAAGGAGGCTATAGCTCTATGTGCCTTAGTAGATGTCTTTAAATTAACACTTCGTTCTTCATCTGAAGGAACAAAATAAGTACTAAGTAAGTTTCTTCTTTCGCCTGGAGATTTTGCCACCTCATTTAACAGTATACTATAATTAGCCGCTGTCCCATATTTACTTAAATACCATGATTCCGGGTCAGCCGCACAGTCTTCCCCGTGTAATTTAGCAACTTTTTTGATTATATCAATCACAATTTCCCAGCCAGTCGGAATCCCAGCAGCATTGGAAATACCCGAACCAAGTAAGATTGCATAAATGCCTTTATTGGAATTAAGTGATAAGGATAATGACAAAAGCGGATCTATCAAAACGATCTCCCTCTTTCTAACCACAAATTATACAAAAGGTAGAAGTATCTTACGGTGAATATCCACCCCATTCGTCAACAAACAAGTTAATACAATCATCTTGAGCAAACACACTTCTACCCTCAAGAAGATTTTCTTGCAAGCTGTATCAGATAACTGTGTTTCTACGAACTTCATTTATTGTAATATACATTTCTTATAGTTATCTTTACTTTGCATTATTAGCCTTTTGTGATATTCGAAATAATCTACATTTCAGGCTTGAGAATAATGTGAAAAAGGGTCGATTATTGTCTCATCCCAAAGAGAGCAAGTCAAGTTTTATCTTTTATTAACTTCATATTATCTATGACAACTATTGTATTTGGGTGTTGGTTACCAAGTCTCAGCTCCAATATGATTAAAGCCTTCTGAAACCATTCCAAGGCCCTGGGGTAGTCACCCTGACTGGAATATACTCCGGCAATGTTGTTATAGGTGGTGGCGGTATCAGGA
The DNA here is from genome assembly GCA_001516045.1 of Desulfosporosinus sp. BRH_c37. Classification (GTDB taxonomy): domain Bacteria; phylum Bacillota; class Desulfitobacteriia; order Desulfitobacteriales; family Desulfitobacteriaceae; genus Desulfosporosinus. The sequence goes on along the minus strand of LOEW01000136.1, from coordinate 413 downwards.
TGCTCTTCCCCCAACACCTTTTCATTGATGGCTAAAGCCTTCCGATACCATTCCAAGGCCCCGGGGTAGTCACCCTGACTGTCATATACTCCGGCAATGTTGTTATAGGTGGTGGCGGTTTCAGGATGCTCTTTCCCCAACACCTTTTCATTGATGGCTAAGGCCTTCTGATACCATTCCAAGGCCCTGGGGTAGTCACCCTGACTGGAATATACTCCGGCAATGTTGTTATAGGTGGTGGCGGTATCAGGATGCTCTTCCCCCAACACCTTTTCATTGATGGCTAAAGCCTTCTGACACCATTCCAAGGCCTCGGGGTAGTTACCCTGACTGGAATATATAAATGCAATGTTGTTATAGGTGGTGGCGGTTTCAGGATGCTCTTTCCCCAACACCTTTTCATTGATGGCTAA
>LOEW01000135.1 GCA_001516045.1 Desulfosporosinus sp. BRH_c37 | reverse complement strand
TCGCTGGCATAACTTTTTCCTCCTTTTTGAGGGGTTCATCTTTATCCATATAATACCACCCTTTAATGGTTTGTTCAATAAGTATTATGCACGAATAAAGGAATTTAGAAACTGTGCAGAAATCTGGCATATTAAGGTATATGCTAAGAGGTGAATTTAAGCTATCCTTTGTAGCTTACCACTTCCGATAACTCCTAGAGATTTATGAGGTTCGTAGATAGAGAAATAGCTATTGATTGAAATCAATAGCTTAAAGGAATATATTTGTCGTTGCAAGAATAGAACCTCATGAATCTCATGAATCTCATGTAGTACTGAACCGTCTGCAGAACGACAGTCTGTGAGGCTATGGTGATTCAATCTTTTCTAACTGGGTAAGGACTTCTCACCGAGGAAATATGCTTACCACCTGATCCATAATGGAAAGAATCTCGTCTTTGGAAAAAACATGGGGAAGCTCATCACGCACTCTGATACGCAAAGAAGCAAGAGCTAACAAAATGCCGTTAGCTCTTGCTTCTTTTTCGCCCAGAACTAAACATAATCCTGATAAGTTGAGGATCGGGATTGAAGGTCATGAGCTGTCTAATAGCTAACCTGTTTTTAAACCTTTTTGGTAATTCAAGAAAGTTTTCTATTCAATTATAATTTGTACTAAAGCTTTATCATATGAAATTGAGGGTTGGCTGTGGCAAATACTCTCGCACAGCAACGTTATAATTCTGAAAGAGTTATTAAGGCAAAGATGGTTTTAAACCCTTTGATTTTATAGAGCTAAAGAAAGGAGAAATAATAAAGTATGAATATTTTAATGACAGGCAATGAAGCCATTGCCAGGGGAGCATACGAGTATGGTATAAGTGTTGCTGCTGCTTATCCGGGAACCCCAAGTACAGAAATCCTTGAGAATATTGCCAAGTATCCGGAAATCTATAGTCAGTGGTCTCCAAATGAAAAAGTGGCCATGGAGGTCGGAATAGGAGCAGCCATTGCCGGAGCTCGGGCTATGGTGACAATGAAGATGGTGGGGGTAAATGTGGCCGCGGATCCGTTGTTTACGGTAGCCTACACTGGAGTCCGCGGCGGTTTAGTACTAATATCAGCTGATGACCCGGGGATGCACTCCTCCCAGAACGAACAGGACAACAGGTGTTATGCGGCCTTTGCTAAAATTCCTTTGCTGGAGCCTTCGGATTCCCAGCAGTGCAAAGACATGGTAGGTTTGGCTATGGAAATCTCCGAAAACTTTGATACTCCGGTAATGATGAGAATCACCACCCGGATAGCCCATTCCCAAAGCGAGGTGGAACTCAAGGAACCGGGTGAGCGTCCTCTCAAAGCTTATAAAAAGGATGCTCAGAAGTACGTCATGTTGCCGGCTCATGGCCGCGCTCGGCGGCTAGCAGTGGAAGCAAGGGATAAGCGCCTTTCCAAATTTACCGAGAGTGTAGAAGTTAACTCTATAGAGATGAACGATCCAGCCATAGGAATCATAACATCAGGTATTTCCTACCAATATGTGAAAGAGGGTGTGCCCAAGGCCTCAGTGCTTTTATTAGGCCTTACCAATCCACTGCCGGAAGGGTTAATCCGCAAGTTTGCTTCGCAAGTTGAAACTCTTTGTGGTGGAAGAATTGGAGCCATATATTGAAAATGCAGTTAAAGCTATGGGAATAAAGGTTACGGGCAAAGAACTCTTCCCCTCCTATGGAGAACTTTCTGTCCGGGATGTGCGTGAAAAGATTACCGGAGTCCCCAGTCCCAGTTTGGCTGTACCTTTCCAAAGTCCAATGCGTCCGCCGGTAATGTGTCCAGGTTGTCCGCACCGGGGAGTGTTCTATGTGTTACGCCAACTGAAACTCGGAGTATCCGGCGATATCGGCTGTTACACTCTGGGAGCAGGAGCGCCCCTTGAGGCAATTGATACGACTATCTGTATGGGTGCTTCCATCTCTGGGGCGCTGGGCATGGAGAAAGCCCATCCGGAATTAGCTGAAAAAATGGTGGCTGTAATCGGAGATTCAACTTTTTGTCATTCAGGTGTTACAGGTTTGATGGATGTGGTATACAACGGTGGTAATACAACCGTAATCATTCTGGACAATTCGATCACTGCCATGACAGGTCACCAGGAGAACCCGTCCACAGGCAAGACACTAATGGGTCAACCAGCCCCAAAGGTGGATTTTGTAGCTCTCTGCAAGGCTTTGGGAGTAAAACGGGTTACGGAAGTAGATGCCTTTGATCTTGATAAGGTTAAAGAAGTTGTCAAGACCGAGGTAGCTGCCAAGGAGCCCTCAGTGATTATTACCCGCAGGCCCTGTGCCCTGATTATCAAGAATACCGAGAAACCGGTTGAAGTACAAGAGTGCACTGGATGTAAAGTTTGCCTAAAACTTGGCTGTCCAGCACTTTCCTTTGATGAGGAAAATAAGACAGTTCTGGTAGATACCTCTCTGTGTACAGGTTGTGGAGTCTGTACACAGGTTTGCAAGTTTAACGCTTTAAGGAAAGCGGGTGAGTCAAATGAGTAAAATTACTAATGTGTTGTTGGTCGGAGTAGGAGGACAAGGGACAATACTCGCTTCGAAGATTCTTACCCATGCGGCGCTAGCCCAAGGATATCGAGTTAAAATGTCCGAAATTCACGGTATGTCTCAACGCGGTGGGTCTGTGGTCACCCAGGTAAGAATGGGTGAAGAAGTTCACTCGCCAGTCATCGATCCTGGAGAAGCCGATATCATTATTGCGTTTGAACAGCTTGAAGCATATCGGTGGGCCCATTTTCTCCGTCCAGACGGTGTGCTGATTATGAACAACCAAAAAATAGTCCCGCTTCCTGTGCTCATTGGTGCGGCCAAATACCCGGCAACGATCATCAACGATCTTAAAGAAAAAGTTAGCAAGTTTGTAGAGATGCCGGCTATGCAGTTAGCATCTAAGGCGGGTAATTCCAAATCGACCAATGTTGTGCTGATGGGAACACTTTCCCGCTACATGGATTTTCCGTATGAAGTTTGGCAAAACGCTCTGGACGCTCGGGTTCCGGCTAAACTTCTCGAAGTTAACAAAATAGCTTTCGCTCTGGGAAAACAGTTTGGCATTTAAATCTGAAAAAATCAATAGGCCTTAGTGACCGGCACCCCCTTCACAAGGAGCATATCCCCCATACTTTCCTGTATTTATTCTGTCGTCTTTACTCCCGCTTTTTCTGCGTAAGATAGTAAAAGAGTGAGCATAAAGTAGACAATGATAGAGCCATAAACACAACGTTACACGTTATATTTCTACAAATATTAGTATCAAAGAAAGAAGGGATAGTTTTTGACCTTGAAAAAAAAGACTATGGACGGAAACGAAGCAGCGGCTTATATATCCTATGCGTTTTCTGAAGTTGCAGCAATTTACCCCATTACACCTTCTTCACCCATGGCTGAATATGTAGATATATGGTCTGCAAACGGGCAAAAGAATATCTTTGACCGTCGGGTCAAGCTTGTTGAAATGCAGTCTGAAGCAGGGGCAGTTTCAGCAGTGCATGGTGCATTGGAAAGCGGAGTTCTTGCTACGTCATATACATCTTCACAAGGATTGATGTTGATGATTCCCACCATGTACCGTATTGCCGGACAATTAAAACCAGGAGTGATCCATGTTGCATCAAGAAGTGTCGCAACACATGCAATTTCAATGTTCGCGGAGCATTCAGACGTTATGGCCTGCCGCCAAACCGGATTTGCCATACTTGCATCGTCGAATGTTCAGGAATGTATGGATTTGAGTGCCATAGTACACTTGTCAGCCATTAAAGGGCATGTTCCGTTTTTGCATTTTTTTGATGGCTTCCGCACATCCCACGAGATTCAAAAGATTACTTGTTTGGATTATAAGGATTTGGCAGCTCTGGTTGACCAAAATGAATTGGAGAAATTCAGAAAGAATTCATTAAACCCAGAGTATCCCGTTAATAGAACCACCGGACAATATTCCGACACATATTTTCAGAGCAGGGAAGCATGCAATCAATACTATCAAGATCTGCCGGATATTGTGGAATCGTATATGGGAGAAATCAACCGCCTAACAGCAAGAGACTATCACCTGTTTAATTATTATGGAGCACCGGATGCCAAGTATCTGCTGATTTCCATGGGCTCTATCAGTGGACCGGCCCAGGAAACGGTTGAATATTTAAACGAAAAAGGTGAAAAAGTGGGGCTGTTGGATGTGCATCTTTACAGGCCATTCTCATTAAAACACTTCCTGGACTCAATTCCTGAAACAGTAGAAAGAATTGTTGTCATGGACAGGACGAAGGAGCCTGGTGCGTTGGGAGAGCCCTTATACGAAGATGTTTGTTCTGCATTCAATGATTCTTCCAGTTCTCCAATGATTTTAGCCTGCCGTTACGGCTTGGGAAGCAAGGACACTACCCCCGGGCAAATTGTTACTATTATTGAAAATCTCCAAAGCGAATCACCCATGAATCACTTTGTGGTCGGTATCGAAGATGATGTGACCTATCACTCCATACCGGTCCCCAAAGAGATTAATATCGTTCCGAAGGATACTGTCAGCTGTAAATTCTGGGGACTTGGATCTGATGGTACAGTAGGTGCCAACAAAAATTCTATAAAAATAATCGGTGATCATACGGATTTCTATGTTCAAGCTTATTTTGAATATGACGGAAGAAAATCCGGTGGAGTGACTCGTTCGCATCTCCGCTTTGGAAAAAACGAGATACGTTCTTCATATCTGGTGAAATATGCTGATTTTGTCGCCTGCCACAATCAGTCGTATATAGAAAAATATGACATGATCAGGGAAGTAAAGCCGGGAGGCTCATTCTTGCTGGCCTGCAATTGGAATGAAGAAGAACTGGATAAACATTTACCGGCCTATTATAAAAACTATATTGCAAAAAACAATATCAACTTCTTTATCATCAATTCAACGAAGATTGCTCGGGAACTAGGTCTGGGCAGCCGTACAAACATTATTTTGCAGTCGGCATTTTTCAAGATTGCCAAGATTATTCCCTTTGAGGAAGCAGCAAAACATATGATGGATGCCATTGTCAAAAGCTATGGAAAAAAAGGTGATAAAGTCATACAAATGAACTCTACTGCAGTTGACCAAGGTAAGGAAAACCTTATTAAAATTAATGTGCCGGCTTCATGGTCTGAGGCGAGGTCTGACAAAGAAGATTCAACTGAAGAGGGCTTACCTTTCTTTGTTAGGGATATCATGTTGCCAGTCAACAGAATGGAAGGAGATAATATTCCTGTAAGTGCATTCTATAAGCAAGGTGCTGACGGTACGGTGCCCCAAGGCCTTTCAAAATATGAAAAACGTGCTATTGCGGTGAATGTACCTGTGTGGGATTCTACAAGCTGTATTCAATGCAACCAGTGCTCATATGTATGCCCACATGCTACTATCAGACCATTTCTCCTCAATAAGGACGAAGAGAGCAGGAAACCTGAATCTTTTATTACAATCCCTGCCAACGGAAAAGGATTGGAAGATTATCAATACCGAATCCAAGTGAGTGTGCTCGATTGTACAGGCTGTGGAAGCTGTGCCGATGTGTGTCCGTCAAAACAGAAGGCCTTAGAAATGAAGCCGCTGGAAACACAGCTTTTGGAGCAGGATAATTTTGAATTTGCTCTTAGTTTGGATTCAAAAAATGTTGAACCTGCGGCATCCACTGTTAAAATAAGCCAGTTCAGGCAGCCGCTTCTTGAATACTCTGGTGCTTGTGCCGGATGTGCTGAAACGCCATATGCCAAACTTGTGACACAGTTATTCGGAGACCGAATGTACCTGGCTACAGCCACTGGTTGTTCTCAGGTTTGGTCGACCAGTTTCCCAATCTTCCCATATACCATTAATAAAGAGGGAAAAGGTCCTGCAACCGGCGGATCCTTATTTGAGAACAATGCAGAGTTTGGCCTGGGCATTTACTTGGGAGCTGAGCAGCAACGGGAGGCTATAAAAGAAAACGTTGAAACACTGGCCAATAAAACACAGTCCGAAAACATCAAAAAAGCAGCAGTTGAATGGCTGGATGCTTTTGACGACGCTGAAAAAAGTAAAGAGACCAGTTCTGTTTTAAAGGATGCTTTAAGCAAAGAAATGGCTTTGGAATCTGACCAAGCGCTTTGCAAGGTGATTTTAAATACATCAGAGCATTTGGCCAAAAAATCTGTGTGGATGTTTGGAGGGGACGGATGGGCATATGATATCGGATATGGCGGGCTCGACCATGTACTGGCTTCCGGTGCGAATGTGAATGTACTGGTTTTTGACAACGAGATGTATTCAAATACCGGCGGTCAGGCTTCCAAAGCAACGCCGACAGGTGCTGTGGCTCAGTTTGCAGCAGCGGGCAAAAGGACCAAGAAGAAGGATTTGGGATTAATGGCCATGAGCTACGGAAATGTCTATGTGGCTCAGGTGGCCATGGGCGCAAATCAAGCACAGACCTTGAAGGCCGTCGCGGAAGCAGAAGCTTATAACGGCCCGTCTTTGATTATTGCCTATGCGCCGTGTATCAGTCATGGAATTCTGGCAGGTATGAGCAAATCACAAAAGCAAATGAAGAAGGCTGTTGACGTGGGTTATTGGCAGCTTTATCGCTTCAATCCGGCATTGACTACTGAAGGGAAGAACCCTTTCATATTGGATTCAAAAACGCCTGAAGGAGATTACGTTGAATTTTTGAAAGGTGAAAACAGATTTGTAGCTCTGACCAAGCAAAATACCGATTTGGCAGCACAGTTATTTGAACGTTCCGAAGCTGAAGCGAAAGAAAGGTATGCCAAGTATCAAAGGTTGTCTAAGGAGTAAATTATTATGGTTTTCATTGAAAGTTTGATACTTGTACATCGAACATCGAAAAAGAGAGGGGTGAAGAACAATGGGAATGACCATAACTGAAAAAATACTGGCAGCGCACGCCGGATTATCTGAAGTGCGACCAGGTCAGATTATTAATGCCAAGGTTGATCTGGTATTAGCCAATGAACTCTCTGCCGTTGTAGCTATTGAGGAATTTGGCAAAATTCGAGGTACTAATAAGGTTTTTGATCCTCAAAAAATTGTCATTGTTCCGGACCATTTTACGCCGAACAAAGATATTCAATCAGCCAAAGTAGCCAAGAAAGTACGCGAATTTGCGCTGAGTCAAGAAACCCTCTATTATGAGGTCGGTCGAATGGGTATCGAGCATGTACTCTTGCCTGAGCAAGGGTTGGTTCGCCCCGGTATGCTGGTCATCGGCGGGGATTCCCACACCGTAACCTACGGGGGCCTCGGTTTAGTTGCTACCGGGGTTGGTTCCACCGATGTTGCTGTAGCTTGGGCCCTTGGTGAAGTGTGGTTAAAAGTGCCGCCCACTATCAAGATCGAATTTAAAGGCAAGAAAAAACCTTGGGTATCCGGTAAAGATATGATTTTGTTTGTCATCGGACGGCTGGGAGTCGATGGCGGTATCTACAGTGCCCTGGAATTCACAGGGGAAGCTATCACGGAGTTAAGTGTTGCTGAGCGTCTGACCATGGCTAACATGGCTATTGAGGCTGGCGCCAAAAATGGTATTTTCGCGGTTGATGCTAAAACCGAAGAGTACGTTAAGAATGCCACTGACAAGCCTTACACAATTTATGAGAGTGATCCTGATGCTGAATACGCACAAATGATCACGATTGATATGGATGAAATAGAACCTCAAGTTGCATTCCCTCACTTGCCATCGAACACCAGACCGATTTCCCAAGTTGGCAACATCACTGTTGACCAGGTGATAATCGGCTCCTGTACCAACGGTCGCATAGAGGATTTACGCGTAGCCGCAGGGCTCCTGCAAGGGAAGAAAATTCATCCTCGTGTACGTTGCATTGTCATTCCTGGTACCCAGAAAGTTTACTTGCAAGCGATGAAAGAAGGGCTTTTGGAAACCTTTGTTAAGGCTGATTGTGTTGTATCTACTCCAACTTGTGGACCATGCGTAGGGGGTCATATGGGAATATTGGCCGATGGCGAACGCTGTGTCTCCACAACTAACCGTAACTTCCTCGGTCGCATGGGCCATGTTACCAGTGAGATTTACCTAGCCAGCCCGGCGATAGCGGCTGCAACAGCTTTAGCTGGCAAGATCATTAGTCCAGTTGAACTTTAATTGTTTGAATTTCGCATATCAGACCTCCACCATCTAATTGTTAAAGTGCGAATATTGTTAATTTTATAAAACATTATGAATAGGGGGGAGAGTAACTTATGATTGAAGGAAGTGTGTGGAAGTTTGGCCGCGATATTGATACGGATGTAATCATTGCTGGTCGTTACTGTAACCTCACCGATCCTGTTGAATTATGCAAGCATGTGTTTGAAGATTTAGATTCCACCTTTGCCGGGCGGTTCCGTCCAGGTGATGTCTTAGTGGCTGATGCAAATTTTGGTTGCGGGTCCTCTCGGGAAGTAGCTCCTTTTGTCTTAAAAGCAGCTGGAGTAGCGGCAGTTGTGGCCCCGTATTTTGCCCGCATCTTCTACCGCAATGCCATTAATATCGGATTACCTATTTTCGAAATTCCGGGCATTACTCAGGAGTTTGCCGAAGGGCAGCAGATAAGAGTTGATCCGGCGACTGGTAGGGTAATCAACATCACCACCGGTCAGACCTATCAAGCCGCTCCGTTCCCGGAGTTTATGGAGAAAATAATGGCCGTCGGCGGTTTGGTTAATTACGCTAGTGAACGTTTAGGAGGGGCTGTTAATGGTTAAGGAAGCAGGGAACAGAAAATACCGGATCGGTGTTGTTGGCGGAGACGGAGTCGGCCCGGAAGTTGTCGCAGAAGGTGTCAAAGTTCTGGAGAGGGTGGCTGCTCGTAACGGCTTCTCCTATGAGCTGATTAATTATCCGTGGTGTACGGATCACTACTTAGAGACCGGGATTACCATGCCAGAGGCTATACTGGAAGAATATAAGACACTCGACGCTATCTATTTAGGAGCCTTGGGCGATCCCCGGGTGGAACCTGGGTTTATCGAGAAGCCAATCATCATGGGAATGCGCTGGGGTCTTGATCTCTATGTCAATTTGCGCCCGATCAAACTTTTAGCCGAACAGTTCTGTCCGCTCAAAGGCAAGAAACCGGAAGATATCGACATGGTGATCGTGCGGGAAAACACGGAAGACGCCTATACTGGGCTCGGCGGTATTTTTAAGAAAGGTACTCCAGACGAAGTAGCGATTGCCGAGATGGTGTTTACCCGCAAAGGGTGTGAACGGGTAATTCGCTACGCTTTTGAACTGGCTCGTAAGCGCAACAAAAAGAAAAAAGTAACCTTAATTGATAAAGTTAACGCAATCCGAGCTATGGACATCTGGACCCGCACTTTCGAAGAGGTCGGTCAGGAATACCCTGACATTGAACGGGAACATGCCTATATCGATGCCGCCTGCATGTGGATGATCAAAAACCCAGAATGGTTTGATGTAGCTGTCGTCAGCAATCTGTTTGGCGACATCTTAACGGATGTTGGAGCCATGATCCAAGGCGGTTTAGGGATTGCAGCTTCAGGTAATATTCATCCGGGCAAGGTTTCAATGTTCGAACCTATCCACGGTTCAGCTCCCAAATACAGGGACAAAAATGTGGCTAATCCAATGGCAGCTATAGCAGCGATGGCCATGCTTCTCGAATATATTGGGGAATCCAAAGCTGCAGACCAAATTAACGACGCTATGCAAATTGCTTTAACATCCGGAAAAGTGTCATCTTTAGGTGCAGACTCCGGTCTTTACACCACGCAAGTAGGGGAAATTGTGCGGGCAGCTTTAGTCTAGTAAAGGCATTAGCTTAAGTAAAAGCGAAGAGCCATCAGCCATCCACTAAGGGCCAGCGGAGTCAGGGTATCCTTAACCTTTATGTACAAACTACGCTGGCGGGGCAAAAAGTATGGGGTTTCCTCTCTCTGTATTGGTGGCGGTCAAGGGATTGCCTCTGAATGGGAAAGTCTGCAGAAGATGCGTCGGAGTAGGTTAAGTCCCAGGGCAAAATACTGAAAGCCCCCCCAATGTAGGAAATGTCTTCTGCAGTTGGTGTGAATTCGAAAATCGAAAATCGAAAATCGAACATCGAAATGGGTAGGACGGTTGGTAAAAGAGTCTCTCATAGCAAGCGAACTGTGTAAGAGTTCGACAAATAGGAGGCGTAATAAATGATACGTGAGCCAATCGAACAATTAATCCACGGTCCATTGGAATTTACCAAAAACGTCAAATTCCCGGATCCCAAGAAGATTCGCATTTATGACGATACTTTGCGTGACGGTGAGCAAATGCCTGGGGTGGCCTTTACGCCGGAGCAAAAACTAGAAATTGCCAAAATGTTGAGTGATATTGGAGTCCACATCATCGATGTCGGTTTTCCGGGAGTCTCCCCTTCCGAGCAAAAAGCCCTGCGTCTGATTATGGAAGCCAAACGACGGGGCGATTTGCGTCCGGATTTGGAAATCGTGGTTATGTGCCGGTCAAACCACAATGACATTGATGCTACCATTGAAGTACTTGATGAGATTAACATTTTACCTGAGGAAGTTACCTTCTTTATATTTACAACTGGGTCGGATATTCACACTAAATATAAGATCGGAAAAACTCTCTTACACCGTGAGGGACTATCCGACGAAAGCTGGCTGGATCGACCAGTTGAATGGTACAGGGAAGCCAATCTCCGTATGCTGGAGGAGGCTATTCAATATGCCAAGTCCAAAGGTGTAAAGTATATTGAGTTTGGAGGGGAGGACGGATCTCGGTCCGATCTTGATTACTACACCCAGTTATTTAAGCGTGGCCTGGCAGCAGGGGGTACCCGACCGTCTTTTCCTGATACTGTCGGTACGTTTTCTCCGGAGGGGGTCGAATACTATATTAAACACTTTGTTGAAGCGATACCTGGACAACCGCTACTTGTTCATTTTCATAATGATTTTGGACTGGGTAGCTACAATACGATAACAGCCTTAAAATGCGGAGCCACCGACTTGTGTACCACTGTGGCTGGTTACGGCGAACGAGCAGGTAATGCCCCGCTCCACGAAGTGGTTGTGACTTTGAAAGTACTTTACGGTATCGAAATTCCCGGCTTTAAATATGAGCTTCTGCATGACCTGTATCGTCTGGTAGAGAAATATGCCGGAATCCCTGTGCAAGCTCATGCTCCAATTATTGGGCCGCAGGTATTTACTCATGAGAGTGGAATCCATACGGCTGGTATTCTCATTGACCATCGAATTTACGAATCTATTCCGTCCGAAATGGTGGGACAAAAGACCAGTTTCGTATACGGCAAACACTCCGGTACCCAAGTTATTGAACACTCCTTGCGCCGGATGGAAAATGAACTAACCGCAGCAGGAATTAGCATAACGCCCCAGCTTGTAGATCAAGTTACAGCTGAAATGAAACAGCTGCGGGAAGTAAAACAAGCCAGCGATTTACTCCAAAAGCTGATCCACATTTACCACAAGACCCTAGCTTCGATTGGGTTGACAGATAAAGACCTTTTTGAGGCCGCTTGTCGGATTGGTGGGGAAATGAAAGTGACGTTATAATTGTCGCTGAACAATGTCGTAAGTCTTCCATTGAAATATATAAGTCTAAAATTAGACTTTTATTGTGTAATTAAAAAAACAAAGTATTGATTGGCAGAAAGTATAAGTTTGTGGGTACCCTTTACTTAACGTATCGGAAAGTATAAGTTTGTGGGTACCCCTTAATTGACGTAGCAGAAAGTATAAGTTTTGTGGGTACCCCTTACTTGATGTAAGAGATAGATTTGTTTTGATGATCAGAAGCACTGAGATAGATTTGTAAACAGGAAAAGATCCCATGGTATAAATACAAGAACTTAAGGGGGTTAGACCTTGGTAAATAATCAAGAACAAGATTTGACAAGTGATCATCAGCAAGAAAATATTCTAAATATTCTTATTAACGTTGCGCCAATATTTCAAAAAGCCTTGTCTTTTGATAGTATGATCGGTATTACAGATACTGAGAAAGTTATTGGTAATTTCCCAGGTACAAAAGTAAAAATCGATGGTGATATAATAGGTATGCCACTTCCTGTCGGAGATGCAATTTATGAAGCTATTCATTCAGGTCAGGTTTGTTCATCGATTGTTCCGAAAGAAATCTTTGGTTTTGCCTTTAAGTCCACCGGCGTTCCAGTTAAGGACCATAATGGAAAGATAGTTGGAGGCTTAGTGATAGGTGTTAGTTTGGAATATCAAAATATCTTAGTTGATACAGCTCAAACTCTATTCACCGCATCTCAAGCAATCACAGCAACTACTCAAGAACTGTCTGCGACCGCTTTGCAATTATCAGATGATCTCCAATTTATAAAATCTTCAGGTGAAAAGGTATTGGAACAAATTAAAAAAACAGATTCCATTCTGAAATTTATTAATGATATCTCGGCAAATTCAAATTTATTAGGACTTAATGCAGCGATTGAAGCAGCTAGAGCAGGTGAGTTAGGACGCGGGTTTGCAGTAGTTGCCGAAGAAATTCGTAAAATGGCGATCAATAGCTCTACCTCTATCAAAGATAT
>LOEW01000134.1 GCA_001516045.1 Desulfosporosinus sp. BRH_c37 | reverse complement strand
GACTCAAGGGATTCTTTGTTCAATTTATTGATCCAGTAATGCAAGCTGGAAAGTGTCAGTTCGTTTTGTTGACACCAGGTTTGAGCGTTCAGCCCGCTGCTTCGATAATTACAAATACGTTCTTGCCATAGTTCCCGTTTCAATTCTCTAGTCATAAATACCTCCAAAATTTAATTTGAAGGTATTATCTCATGTCTATGAGGTGGTTTGAAGATACAGTCGGTTTGACGCTTACATTCGTTCCAGTTAATAAACCTCAGTCTCCGTCATAGAATCAAAAGCCCACGATTATCATAAACTCTTCCGTCGTCTTCTTGATGACGAAGTGCTCTATCTAACGCAGACAACTATATTCCCCTAACTGACGGCAAAACATGGCGAAATAGTGAATCGAGGGCAAAAAAATAGCCCTACACTTAAATAATGTGTAGGGAAAACAAATTGCTTACTAAACTTCTAGAGATTCAACATACCCCACACACCAAATCACCTATCTACCCCAGAGCTTCTTTGCCAAACTAGGACACCATTCCCTTATCTTCGAATGATCCGGGCGAATTATAACTGCTTTATCGCTAGACATATGTTGATCTATAATAATAACCCTATGTTACGATTTTTAGTCCAGAAACTTTATCAATTCCTTCTTTAAGACACATTTTATCATAACAATATACAATCAATCTTTCTAGTGCTTTTATATCTTCAACTGTATTAATATAAATCCTTGATTCTCCTACTCTTTTTGGAGCTGCTTCAATTTTAAAACCGTTAGAATATTTCTCCAAAGTCTCTGATCCCATTCTAGTAACAAAATTTTTATTATAGCTTTCTAGATTTATTCTAATAAACCAGTTATTTAGGTTAGATACATAAATCGAAAAATAGTTTATAGTATTTTTATACCCTGATCGACATTCCTACCGTACTTCGCCAACATCTCTTCGTAAGTGTAGGTATAATTACAAACGGTATAGAGTACAGGTTTTTCACGGACATTGATGATACAAATATAATGGATGATAAACCTTTCTTTGTAGTAAACATTACGAAATTAAAAGAATCAGACGACTACGTCACGGTGGATTAATTAAAACAACGCATAATCAAAGAATGCGGTTGTCGATTGCCAAATAAGACTTCAAATTATGCTATGAAGATTATAACTTTACTAATCATGACATACACTAAAATTTATATTTATTGTCATTACGTAAAATACGTAGTAAAATTATAGCAGAAGGTAAGTGATGCAAATGAAACGACGGGACTTAGTAAAAAAGCTCGAATCCGCTGGGTGGTACCTTAAACGTCACGGAGACGAACATGATATATACAAACACGATAACCCAGTTGAAACAAGAAACTCCGTGCAAGTCCCAAGACATCGAGAAATCAACGAAGTGACAACAAAACAAATCCTAAAAGATGCGGGGCTGAAATAAGCTTCCATTCAAAGGATTCATAATCATAAATGGATTAAAAATAATAATAAAGGAGGCAACACTATGGTCTACGTTTTTCCTGCGATATTTACACCCGTTGAAAATGGATATGCTATACGATTTCCTGATTTATCTGGGACCAATAGTCAGGGTAACGATCTTGCAAGCGCTATTTATATGGCACGTGATGCTTTAGCGTCATGGTTAGATTACCTCATAGACGAAGATGAAGTCATTCCAACTCCATCAATGACAAATAATATCCCTTTGGATGACGGACAGTTTGTTACAATGATCGATATCGATATGACAGCCTATCGCCGACATAAAAACTCAAAAGCTGTAAAGAAAACATTATCGATTCCTTCATGGCTTAATGAAGAGGCAGAAGCTCACAATGTGAATTTTTCATCCATTCTTCAGGAAGCCTTAAAAGAGCATTTAGGAATTCAAGCAAATCAAAAATAATAATTATAGCAGCCCTTAACCGGCTGCTTTTTTATAACTTATCATTTTCTCAAGGATTTCCTCATCCTTAGTTGCAATCCAACCAATTCTAAGCCCTGCTAAACCATATGATTTAGACATAACACCCAAAGACACGCTTTTTTCATAAACATCCGCAAACCACGGACGCTTGATCTTATCGAGTTCAAGACCTTTATAAACTTCATCACAAAAAATATAGATATTATGCTTTCGTGCCATTTCAGTAATTATTTTCATTTCTTTAAATAAAGCCTGTTGGATTATTGACTATGCTTCATTCCCCTTAAACTTATTAGCAGTTAGACCTGCATAACAAGTTTAAGGTACTTTGAACTGAGAAAAGTAGAATCACTTAAATTTTGTACTGATTGAAGAGTGTATCCACAAACTTCGAAGGCTTAACCACCGCGATAGCGGTTTAGTCCAATATCTGTTACCCGAAATATCCGTACCCACGTATGCTAATCTTGTCTTGATATATCCTGTATGCTTATTCTGTCTTGATTTGCATGCGAGTCTTTGTAGCTTCGGAAGGAATGGAGTGAAATGAGAAAAGACCCCCGATTTGGAGGTCTTTTCAAAAACTAATAAACGCGCATTTTGAATGTGAAACTAATGTTTTTTCTTGATTATAGTATATGACAATCAAGATTAAATAGTCAACTATTTTATTTGACCTTCTTACCATTATTTGGATTCATTAATGGTTTTAAAATATAAACTTGATAGTTCCCTTGATTGTCTGTATGAAATCGGCAAGGATTTTTCATCAATCCTCTTTTAATACAGTTCCTTCCAGATCATAGTAAGTCCCTTTACCCGCCGGCATCCCGTCCTTCAGTTCTCCTTCATAGAACACCTCGCCGCTGGGATACAGGATCTTACCTCTATCGACAAGCCCTACCCTGCTGCCTTTCACCGTAATCTCTCCCAGATAGACTGGCTCTTCCTGGTCGTTATAAAGGGTGCCTGTTCCTTTATAGGTTTGGCCGTCGTTCTCCGTAATGGTTCCTTCAAACAATTTTTTGCCGGCTTTACTGTAAAGGGTGCCTTGCCCCAAGGCCTGGGCATCCTTGAACTGTCCTTCGTATTTAAGTAAACCGTCCTGATATATTTTCCCCTGGCCATTGATTAGTCCGTTGTTAAACTCGCCTTCATAAAACAGAACCCCCTCTTCATATAAGGTTCCTAATCCATGGGCAAGGTTACCCTTTAGTTCCCCTTCATAATCGAATTGTTCAGAGACTGTCGGCTTGCTTGAACACCCCGCAAGTCCCAAAGCCAGTATAAGTATCATAATAAAAACAGTTTTTCCTATATTCATGCTTTTCATCATCCCCTCACCCCGCATGTGGCGGTCGGCGTTTTCACTTGAAAAGACTCCCCCGCCAGGAACTCTCTGGTTTTAGACCAAAAATTGCTTACCATTAAGCTTATCGATCTTAAAGCAAGCTCCGTCGGATTTTTCTCTCTTCCGCTCCCCACATCAAATACCACATCGCTGTTAATTAATATTAGCCTTCCGTCCGGCAAGATGATCCTAGCACTGGAGACCTCACTGGTGGTAATCACGTCTCCGTAGCGTAGGATTTGCCCTGTATTCGCCGGTATGGCATTCCCGGCAGATTCGATCATCACCCGTCCAAAGACGGAATAGACCCCTGCAGCTACGTCTTCGTCGCCAACGAAGACCCTGCTTTTGGCTGTGACCTTACCGTCACGTGTGGCCGCGACAATTTCCGAATTCCCCACATAGCGCCCTATCACCACGGCTTTTTCATTAATATCAATCACGTTTGTATCGTAGGATTCGACGATAACATCAGCGGCATTAGCGTCAAGCGGCATAATCTTCACATTAAGCTGCCTTTCAGCGCCTATTTTGAGGAAGAACAGGCCCGGTTCGATGGTGATTGATTCCACGGGAATTACCTCTTCCACAGACGGTTCCAGGACGTCCGTCGGCACTTCGGCCGCAGGTGCAGCTGCTCCTGTCACGGTAACTGCACACTCGGTGGTAGCCTTTTCACCAGTCCTTTGATCGGTAGAGGTTATCGTTATAATTACCGTACCAGCCCCCAGTGCTTCTACTCGAAATGAGCTGGAATTGCCGCTGTATTCTGTCACCTGAGCAACCGCCGGATTGGAAGATTTGTACTCCGTCCAGCCAATACCCGAAAGACCCCTCACGTTTATGAATTCAACTTCCCCTACTTGCAAAGATAGTTCAGGCTCTGTGGTTATTTTGTACGCGTAAACTGGAAAGGAACTCGCCATAATCAGCACCAGGGCAATCGACAGTATAAAACATAGAAATACTTTTCCCGAATTGCTTGTACGCATAATTTTTACCCGTTACAAAGCTTTGGAACAGCAAATGGCTTGTAACGGATTTCACCGCCTTTCTTTTGATTCTTTGGATCCTTTGTACATAATCTCGAATCTTCATATACATCTATTGTAAATCAATTGTTATTGTATATAAACTTCTAACAAGTATTTGACAATGACAATTATTCTGTCACCATTCGTGACTTTAGTATTGTCTTTAAAAGAGTCTGCTTATATATTTAAGTAAGAGGGAGGGATCGCATGAAATTCCATAAAAAATTATTTATATCCCAAGTTTGGCGACATATTTTTCCAAACCCTTATATACCAAGGCTTTCGAGGCACCAGCCCTGATATTGTAGTCCTAAATAAATGGTGAAATATACTGCTAATCATATGAATTAACCGTGTTGTATGGTATAATTATTGTAGTCCTAACATATTCGAATTGGAGGGCTACAATGTTTCTGAAAAAAGTTACTATAAAGCAAGACGGTAAAACCTACAATTACTTTAAAATTGTCGCTTCTTATAGGGATAAAGACGGAAAACCCAAGCACCGCCTCATTCAGAACCTAGGCGTCTTGTCTGAAGCTGATGCCGAACGAATGAGATTAATACTTAAAGCACAACAGGATTCAGAACTGGTTTTAGCCAAAAGTTCCGATATTGTAGTCACAAGGCATTGGCTATTTTTACCCATTATTCTGTTGCATTCCCTCTGGGAGACCTTTCAGTTACATAAATTTTTTCCAGAGGATTTATTGATAGAGGCCATGGTACTCAATCGTTGTATTGAACCTCTTAGTAAAATCCACGTTGTGGAAT
>LOEW01000133.1 GCA_001516045.1 Desulfosporosinus sp. BRH_c37 | reverse complement strand
CCAGGAACAGTACAGGGAACAACACCAGGAACAGTACAGGGAACAACACCAGGAACAGTACAGGGAACAACACCAGGAACAGTACAGGGAACAACTCCAGGAACAACACCAGGAACAGTACAGGCGACGGCTCCAGGAACAACTCAGGGGACGACTCCAGGCACAGTTCCAGAGGCAACTACAGGGACGGCTTCTGAGACATCTCAAAAAACAGTTCAAGAAATAACCTCGGGTTCAATTCTTAAGACGGATCTAATGTCGCTTGTTGGGACAAATCCGGCAACCAAGACAAATTCAAGGACAATAACGGATGAATTTATGATAAAACTTCAAAGTACCATTCCAGAGTGGAGTGGGTTATCAGAAGAAAACGGGGCGGAGAAAATTGTAGAGTGTCTACGAAAACTTGGTCTTAACTATGAACAACGTATCATGCAGCTAATGAAATTTGATTCTGCGGCAAAAGAAGCTGAAATAAACAGTCTCAAAGAAACCGTTAAATTCGCGCTACTCGAAACAGCCCAGAATAAAGAGGGGAAGGAGCTGGGTTCAGATTCGCCATTAGCACAATTGTTGCAAAAAATTACGGGACAACAATTATGGCTTAAAACGGGAGCCTTAGATAATGCATTTATACTTCTTCAGCTTCCTTTATTAAATCAGGGACAACCCATGCCAGTTCACATGGCTATAGAAAGTGCTCGTAAAGGAACAAAAATGGATGATCAACACTGTCGTATTGCTCTTCAGATAGAAACTGAGTTACTTGGGGATGTTGGAATAGACGCATTCTTTAATCAGGATTCAGTCACTCTTCGTGTCCTTACTCGTGATCATCAACTCCTGCCGCTGCTCATTGAGGAAGTTTTGCCTGAAACAAAGGCCAAATTTGCCAGACTGGGCTTTAATCTAGCGAACGTCGAAACAGGAGACCTTGATCAGAACAGAGAATTTCATAGTTTTCTTCAAGGTATTAGGAGAAGTGGAGTGGATGTTAAGGGATGAAAGATAAGATAGATAAGATAGATAAGATAGATAAGATAGATAAGATAGATAAGATAGATAGGGCTGCGGCACTAGTTTATGATCAAAATGGAGCACCTCGAATTGTGGCTAAAGGGGTAGGAAATGTGGCTCGTAAAATGATTGAACTTGCCGAAGCCGAAGGTATACCGCTTCAGAAAAATGAAGTACTTGTAGAAGCACTGATGCAAGTGGAATTAACAAAAGAAATTCCTCCCCAGCTTTATCGAGCTGTCGCAGAGATCCTGGCGTTTATTTATCGGTTGGAAAGAGCCAAATCTCATGCAAGTGCGTCTCCCGACATACATAATTCTTAGAATGCTTCGCAAACTATATGTGGACAAAAAAGATGCAGGAGGCTGATATGAATACTTCATTTGAAGTGCTAAATAAGATCCTTCGGGGAGAGCATATGGCGATCGAACAATACCAAGCGTACATTGGCGAACTAACAGATGGACCCTTGCGCAACCATCTTACCGCTATTTTAACAGACCACAAGGATCATGCCACTAGGATCTCCTATTACATTCAAACCAATGGAGGACAAGCTGAGGAAGGTACTGGGTTCCAGGGTGTCCTAGCAAATTGGAAAACCCGACTAACTAATCTGGGGGAGGCAGAGCCAATCAAGATTCTTGAACGTCTTTATGATGGAGAGGATAAAGGGCTGGCTAGAGCTGTACAGTATTCGGAACAGTATTTAAGTAGCGCCGAAAAAGAAGTACTGGAACCAATCTTTTCAGATGAACATGATCATCTAAAACAATTGCAGAGTTTAAGAGGGGGCCTCTACAGTAATATGTAAAATGTGAAGTCACTAGTATAAAAAAGCGGCAGTTGCCGCTTTTTTAATTAGCTGTTTATGCATTTTCTTTAGTGTTTCTTTGATAAGCGTTTTCGTGCTAACATTTCCGCCACTTTTCCACTGTCACCAAGAATGATGCCGTGTAGTCTCCACTCGCGGAAGGTTTGCCAAAATTGTTGTTCTGAGATTCTGCGAGTATATCCTTCAGATTCTTGGTCGTATGGCCAAAAAACATCAACCCACAAGGTGCCCTTATTGCTTAAAACCATCACGAAGTGAACAAGTTCTGGGTAAGTGAATTCGGTATCCCGAATTAGAATATGTGCACGACCGTTAGGGAAGTCTGTACGAATGTAAATAAGCTTCATTCACTGTCCCCCTTTGTACAACTCTAACGAGCACTTAACAACCAATTTAAGTATAGCATGAAATGTAAAATTAAACGATCGATTTTTTAAGGTTTTGATTCCCACATATTAACTTATGCTTATCACTAAATTAAAGTTCTTACGATTAACGTATGCTGAAATAGAATTCAAGATATACTAGAAAGGAAAAATAATTATTTATGGAGGGTATATTATATGCTAACAGTCATTCATACATTTAACGGTCCGGACGCAGACCGTATTTTAGGGGAGGTTCGAACAGGGACCCGATCCTTTGAAGATACTAAAGGGTTTAAATTTGCATCAATAAATAAACAAAAGAATACTTCAGACATTATGCTGTTTTCTAAATGGGAGACTCTTTCAGCTTATGAAAGTTGGGCAGACACTGTTGGTGAAAATAAAGCATTTAAATCCTCAACACCGCAAATGTACGAAGTGCTTGAAGAAAAATATTAATCCTCAAAGGTGCTAAGGTTTAATAATCTTGGCACCTTTATTATGTAGATAGATTGGTGAATCAACTTATGGGGAGGGGAGCGTTTTTGATCTCATTATACGCTAATTCAAGTCTCCTCATCCCGGAATTTTTAGTACCCAATGGAGCGATTGAAAAAGGAAAATCATCAACTTGACGGACCGGCATAACTCCCATGAGGGCATTAGTCATGAAAATTTCATCAGCTGACAATAGATTTGAGAAGGGGTAAAAACCTTCGCAAATTGGAATTTGTAGAGAACAAGCTAAGTTTAGAATCAGTTGACGACGTGTTCCAGGCAAACATCCGCTTGCAAGCGAGGGGGTAAAGAGGGTTTCGTTTTTAATAAAAAAAAGATTACTCATTGTACCTTCAGAAATATGTCCTTTGGTATTAAGCCATAATCCCTCTTCAGCACCATTTTTCATAGCTTCTTCCTTGGCCAAGATGTTTTCCAGATAATTTGTTGATTTAATGGAGACCAAGGGAGACAGCTCATTGCGAGGGGAGGGTAAGAGGTGGAGTCGAATTCCCAATCTATACTGATCGGATGTATAAGGAAGTGCTCGCTTGAGGAACAGGACTTGGGATGGAAGTTGGTTAAGTGGCGACCCGCCACTCAGAGTCACGCGCAGTGCATAGGGGAATGAACTAGGGGTTTCTTCGATATATTTCTGAACCAGTTTCACCCACTCATGTTTAGCCGGTAGGTCGAGACCGAGAAGGTCAGCCCCCTTGTTCATGCGTTGCCAGTGCAGATCAACAAATAGTGGTCCAGCAGCGGTAATCAAAAGCGTTTCAAAAAGTCCGAATCCAAATAAGGCTAGGCGGTCATGGGAAAATAATGTCTCATTATGAAACATCCAATCGTCCTTTTAGAACCCTGAACAGAGCTCTAGCTTTATCAAGCGTTTCAACATACTCACATTCAGGGATCGAGTCTGCAACAATCCCTCCACCAACATGAATATAAGCCTTCCCGTCTTTTAACAAAATCGTACGAATAACAATATTAAAATCCCATGCGCCATCAAAGCCCATATAACCGATGCTCCCAGTATACAGCCCCCGTTTGTATATCTCTAATTCTTCAATAATTTCCATTGCCCTAATTTTGGGGGCTCCGGTGATTGACCCACCGGGGAAAACGGCCTGAATAATATCACTGGGCTTAAGACCACGCTTAAGTTGTCCGGTAATGGTCGAGGCAAGATGCCAGACGGTCGGATATTTTTCCAGCTTTATTAAATCGGGAACTTTAACGGTTCCGAATTCGCAAATTCGTCCAAGATCGTTTCGTTCTAAATCAATAATCATGGTCAATTCCGCACGATCTTTTGGACTATTTTGAAGTTCAAAGGCTTGACACTGGTCGTCTGCAGGAGATTTTCCCCGGGGGCGCGTCCCTTTAATCGGACGAGTTTCGATTTGTCCGTTCTTTTGAATTCGTATAAAGCGTTCGGGGGAACTACAAAGTATTTGAAAATCTGAATAAGGCAGAAATGCAGCAAAGGGTGCGGGGTTTTGTCTATGAAGTTGGGAATTAAGATCCCAACTATCCCCTGCCCAATCCATGGAAAAACGTTGGGTTAGATTGGCTTGATAAATATCCCCAGCATAGATGTAATCGATGACGCGTTTCAAATCCCTTAAGTACTGGGCATGGGAAACGCTAGGAACGATAGGGGAGAAGGTTGATTGAAGCTGGGTTGTCATATTTATGAGGTCTTCAGCTTCGTTAAGTTGTGGAACAAACGAGTAGAGGAGCTGTTCTAAGCGTTCAATACGTTGATGTGCTAAATCGGCATGACATGTCCCGCATTCATCAATACCGCAGGCCGTGAGCCAATATTTTTCCAGCAAGTGATCATAAATCACGATTCCATCATACCAGGCGAAACGCCAAAGAGGTAAATTTAAGTCATCTAGGGTATCATTGGGAAGCGATTCGATCTCGTTTTTAAGATCATAGCTTAAATAACCCACAGCTCCACCGGAGAAAGGAAAAGGGGAGTGAGACACGTGATATTTACTCTGTGAATCATCAAGAAAGTTTAAACTTTCAGATTTCTGAAGTGGAATCGTTTTCCGAAGTGTACGGTTAGGCCAAAAAAGCTCAAGATAGTCGGGATAGGCTGTTGCTTCTAAAAAAGGGGATGATCCCATATAGGAATAACGGCCAAGCTCTTTGTAATCATTTCCACTATCCAAGAAAAATGGAGAAGGCATTTCTTTAAAGGCTGAAAATAAAAGATAAGGGGGTATCGAAACGACAAGTGGCTTGACAATCCATGGAGCTGCAGCATGTTGCAGTCGCCACATTTCTGCATTTTTGAGGGCGTTTTTTAACAGTTGATGTCCGGATTGGGTTAAGATAGCTTCTGGATGAAATTGAATTCCTTCAATGGGGAGGGTTTTATGACGTATTCCCATGATTTCTCCATCATCCGATTCGGCAGTAATTAGTATCTCTTCCGGAAGACTAGATCGCTCTATAACCAGCGAGTGATATCGAGTTACTTCTAATGGGTTTACTAAGTCTCTAAAGACTCCCTGCTGATCATGAAGAATGGATGACGTTTTTCCGTGGACAGGCCTCTTGGCTCGGACTACTTTTCCTCCAAAAAATTGTCCGATGGCTTGATGTCCGAGACATACTCCTAAAATAGGAATTTGCCCCCTAAAGTGTTCGATGATGGCTAAAGAAAGTGGGGATTCACTGGGAGTACAAGGTCCAGGTGAGATCACAATCAAATCAGGATGCATTGCTTGGATATCAGTAATCGTAACTGCATCTTGGCGTTTGACAATGATGCTCTCTCCAAGTTCACCGAAGTATTGGAAGAGGTTGTAGGTAAAAGAATCATGATTGTCTAACAAAAATATCATCGTTGTTTCCCCTTTAAGACGGTTTCATAATGTTGAGGTTCCTCTGCCTTATAGTGTCTCTGACTCAGGGTGTCTTTATCCTAATTCCAGGACACCACTCCTATAAGTGAGAGTTCTACTTTTGATTTGGTGGGGTACAGGACTCTATCGTTACAAAAATAAAAGTTGCTATTAAGCAACTTTTTATTAAATTAATTATTATCACGCAATATATCTCTTAAGGCCTGAAACGCAGGCTGGAGATTAGGGTTATTAATACCCTGCAAGGTAATAGTCTGATTGAGGGTCACCTGTCCTACATTAGCACCTTCAACTTCAATTTGAAGAGACTGGACATCAATGGTGAGGATTTGCTTATCGACATTAAATGACATGCGCTTTGGTTCTGTGAAGTTTGCTTGGAGAATTGTCGTTTTAAGAGGGACGCTTATTGAGGAATCTAGGGCTTTAGGGGTATGTAAATCGCTTAAAACAAAAGAAGATTCTAAAAGTAATTTTTGCATGATGGCCTTATTTGTATTCCATGGTAATTCGATGAGTTCTGATTGAGTCATCCCCGAAGGAGAAATAGTTATTAGGACGTATGACCCGGTTTGTGTCAAAAAAGGTTTTTCTGAACAACCGCTAAGAAACAGACTAGATAAAAAAATCGCTAGACCGAGTCCGAGGGCAGAAATCTTACGTTTGAACAATGGATATCCTTCTTCCTAAAGCAAGATTCATTTAAGTTCTATGCTACGTTATTCGCTATTAAAGTTTAAAATCCTGCTTGCGTTGATTCCTTTCGTTATAATAGTGTACAATGAAAACAAGAGAGGGGTCAATATCTTGGGCAAAGATTTCGTGGTTTTTGATGTAACGACAACGGGTTTAGAGGCTTTGCAGGATGAAATTATCGAATTTGCTGCACTTCGAATCCGTGCTGGAAAGATTCAAGGATCATGTCACTTTCTTGTTCTGCCTGAGCAAGAAATAACAAGTAAAATTTTAAGCTTAACTGGTATTAAGGAGGAAGAACTTGACGGAGCTTCTCAACTATATGAGCATAGCCTTGAGATACAGGAGTTCTTTCAGGACGCTGTTCTTGTCGGGCATCGTGTAACATTTCTCCTCTCTATCCTAGAAAAGGAATTAAACGTTCATTTTAAGCAGTCCCTTTGGGATACTTTAGAATTAGCTAGAATTTTTTTCCCAACCGTGCATGACTATCAATTATCCTACTTAACAGTAAAGCTTTCATTACCACTGGAAGGCGGATCTAGGGTTCATCGATCGGAAACGAATGCCTGGTTAACCTGGAAGTTATTTGAGGCCTGTAGGAAAAAAAGTCAGGAATTCGATCTTAGTTTTTTTGATCAAGCTAAGGGTCTTCTTGAAGGTTGGGGTGGAAGAGATTTCATAGACGAAGTGCATAAAGATATTTCTCGTCGCTTTCCGGATCGACAGATTCGGACAGATTTTGCTATCGCCCCCATTTCCGAAGGTCTATTTTCAAGTCAAAAAACTTCGACAACTAAATTTCCCGTCTCAATCAACTGGATAGTCGATAGTTTTTCACGGGGAGGCATACTAGAACGAAATTTAATCGGCTATGAGAGTAGACCGGGTCAGATGAAAATGGCAAAATTAATAGCGGAAGGTCTTACTTCCTCTCAACATGTCGTTGTTGAGGCTGGAACAGGGACAGGAAAGTCGTTTGCCTATCTAATTCCATGTTTATGGTCAGCAAAGAAGACGGGTCAAAAGGTCGTGGTAGCGACACATACCATTCCTCTTCAAGAGCAACTTAAAAATAATGATATCCCAATTTTAGAAACTATATTACCCTTTAACTTTAAAGTATCCATATTGAAAGGAAAAGGTAACTATTGTTGTTTAAAAAGATTGCAGAGTTGCATAGCTAATCCACGAGAAATTTCTCGAGAAGAACAAAGGCTCGCCCTCTTAGGTATCCTTGTTTGGATCAGAGAAACCCAAACAGGGGACCAACAAGAACTCTC
The DNA here is from genome assembly GCA_001516045.1 of Desulfosporosinus sp. BRH_c37. Lineage (GTDB taxonomy): Bacteria > Bacillota > Desulfitobacteriia > Desulfitobacteriales > Desulfitobacteriaceae > Desulfosporosinus. Next base: position 32,540 of record LOEW01000133.1, on the reverse strand, counting down.
GAAAGTTCCTGGACTCCTACAAATTTGGCCTAGCTTAAATGCGGATAATGAAACGTGTGTTCCCGGAAAATGTTCGAAGGCAGGGATTTGCTTTTTACTCAGGGCTCGTAAGAAAGCTGAAGAAGCAGATCTTTTGATTGTGAATCACTCGCTGCTCTTCTCGGATCTTAAGACAGACTATAATGTGTTGCCCGAATATCATCAATTAGTGATTGATGAAGCCCATCAGATTTATCAAACTGCGTTACAACATCTAGGATCGGATATGAGTCTGGAAAATGTTACTCGGATTATTGAAAATATCAATAAACAGACTGGACAGAATTTTTACGGGCTGGTTAAACAACGATTGGGGCAGCTTAAATACCAGGTACCTTCTGTGGAATGGGATATATTTGAAAAGAGATTGGACAATATTCCTGAAAATTGCTCCATGGTAATAGAACAGGCGATAGAGTTATTCCAGTTATTGTCGCTAGTACTAGGCGCTCAACGCACATTTAGATTCGTTTCAAGTCATTCGACTCAAACCTGGTGGGAAGCATTAAACATTCAAATTGAGAACCTGATAGGACGGCTCAAAGCCTTAATTGCTGTCCTGGAAAGTTTGACAAGTGCTTTGGTTGGGGAAGACGCGGATGAGATCGAAGAGCTGAAATACGTTTTAGTAGGCCATCAAAGAGAGTTACAAGCAATGCTTGATACGCTTCTACTAGTTCAAAACGTCAATAACCCGAAACAAGTTACATGGCTTGAACAAAATACAAGACTTTATTTAAAAACTTCACCCATTGAAGTTAGTGATATTCTTAAGGAAAAGATTTTTTCGCGTCTCGATGCTGTAATTTTAACCTCGGCTACTTTGAGCATATCAAATTCTTTCGAGCATTTTCTTCAAGATATTGGTTTACCGAGGTCGACAACAACTGCCCAGGTAGATTCTCCTTTTGATTATGAACGACAGATGCGTTTTTTTGTAGTGAAGAAGGGCATGGCCCTTCAAGATTCGGACTCTGAGAAAGCGAAGGATCTCTCAGAGTTTATAGTTAAAGTTGCTGAGCGTATGGATGGCCGAACTTTAGTGCTATTTACGGCTCATAAACTACTCCGTGAAACCTATGCTTCTTTAAATCCGAGATTGTCCCGAATCGGCATTGAAACCTTAGCACAAGGAGTTCACGGGGAACGAAGCACAATCCTGAAAGCTTTTAAGAGAAATCCAAGGAGTGTCCTTTTAGGAGCAAATAGCTTCTGGGAGGGGATTGATATACCGGGTGATACATTATCTTGTGTCATTTTAGTTAAGTTGCCTTTTTGGCCCCCGTCATTACCATTAATAGAGGCTCGTTCCGAATTTCTCAAGTCTTTAGGACGCGATCCCTTTCGAGAACTTTTACTACCAGAAGCCGTTATCCGTTTTAAGCAAGGGTTTGGCCGTTTGATTCGTTCCAAGGGGGATCGTGGAGTTGTCATTTTACTCGATGACCGAGTCATAGAAAAATATTACGGGAGGTTCTTTTTGAACTCCTTACCAATTCGAACCCACATTCGAGGTGAAAATTCTCTAATTCTACGCAAAATCGAAGAGTGGAAGGCTATGGAATTAGACTAAGAGCTTTTCTAATCGTTATAAAAATGATAAACTAGAGAAAATCAAGAGGAGGAGGTTAAATTTTCGGTGAAACAATATCCCATTTCTCGTGATGCCTGGGTTTATCTGGCGATATTGGCATTACTAATGGTTTTGGCCTATTGGGTTTGGCCGTGGCTTGTTATTTTACCAGGTATCCTGTTCTTGTTTATATCATTTTTCTTTCGTAACCCCGAAAGAGATATTCCATTTGACGAATTAATGTTAGTTTCCCCGGCAGACGGAGTAATCATGGATGTGGAAAGGGTCTTTGAAGACCAGTTTCTCAATGGAGAAAGCATACGTGTTCGTATCTTTTTAAGTATATTTAACGTTCATATCAATCGTAGTCCAATGGCTGGTGAGGTTGTCTTTCGTACCTATCGACCTGGACAGATGATCCCTGCCTTTAAAAGCCATGCGTCAGAACTGAACGAGAAAAACTATGTGGGAATACAAAATAAACACTTGCAAATTTTGGTGACTCAGGTGACTGGATTTATTGCTCGTCGGATTGTATGTTGGGTTAATAAGGGAGACAAAGTAATCAAGGGAGAAAGGTATGGTCTTATCAAATTTGGTTCGTGTTCAGAGATCTTTGTGCCAACAAATGTTGAAATAATGATTAGTCCGGGAGATAAGGTGCGTGGCGGAATAAGTGTAATAGGGAGAGTGAGTGTCGAATGAAGGGAAACCCGATCTCTGCTCGCATGATCCCGAGCATCTTCACCTTGGCTAATTTGCTTTTTGGTTTTCTTGCTCTGATCTTGGTTATCGAAGAGGATTATACAACAGCGGCAGCGATGATCTTGCTTTCTGTTCTTATGGACAGTTTGGACGGAAAGGTGGCACGCCGGCTTTCGGTGAGCTCTGATTTCGGAAAAGAACTTGATTCTTTGAGTGACTTGGTTTCGTTTGGTGTAGCACCAGCAATCCTTACATATCAGGCAATCATGCACTCTCTACAACCGGACTATGTAAGGTATATTGGTTTAAGTATCGCTGCAATTTTTGCCTTATGTGGAGCAGTCCGTTTGGCGCGTTTTAATATGCTGAATATTACAACTCATTTTGTAGGTGTTCCAATTACCTTCGCTGGTGGCTTTATAGCCCTATTAATGTTCTTTCGTACTATGTTGCCATGGTATGTTTATGCAATAAGTATGGCGTTTTTAGCCTTTTTAATGGTATCAACGATTAAGGTGTCGAAGTTAGGGAAATAGGGGGACTTGTGTGACACAGCGCTCGGTCATACGACGCAGAGCAAACTAACCGTGTAAGCTCCTAAAGGGGGAGCGGGGTGCATCCTTCGGCGGTAGTATTCTTTTAAAGAACCCGCCTACGGCGATAATCTATCCTACGCCGGTATGTATTCCTTTAGGGATCACGTCTTCGGCGATACTCTCCACCGGAGACTATCGTACTGGAGACTATCGTGACATAAGCGCCAATCCACACTGCAGGAGTATGCGTAATGAGTTGCAGTGTGGCGATAAGCTCGTTCCTTCGCCACGAAGTATCATTTTGGGTGTGTGGCTCGGCAATACTATTCACTGGAGAGTATCGTGCTTATCGTCTTGGCGCAGTGGCGGCAGCGCACTCCTGTGTGCTGCCCCGTATCTGGGTCGCTTACACGGAAGTTTGCTTTTCTGCTTACGTAGAGACGTCGCGCTCGTGTCACACTGCGTCCCAAGCTTGGGTCGGGGAGACGGAAGCAAGGGGACGGTTCTTCTGCTTCTTTCAGGCAGGAACTTCTGGAAGAGTTTGATGAACAAATATTTAAATGCGTTGGTTAAGATGTGAAGTCATCTGGCCAACGCATTTTGTTTTGAGTTGGAGTAGTGAAGATAGAGGAAAAATGAAGAATGTGTAGAATTTAAATATATAATTCAATAAATGTGAAATAATGTCGTTGACATAAAGCTGAATGGCTGTTGCAACTTTTGAAGAAGATTATTTGCAACAATTAGGATGACCAGCTGACCAATAGCCCAGACATTGCTTTAACCTAATTAATAGCCAACTCTTGGGAAAGTGGCGCATTGAATGTTAATAATTTTTTTGACTATGTGTCTTCAAATTTAAATAAAATAATAGCATGCTATCAAAAGGGGGGTGCCATTATGAGGATTAAATTAAGTCAGGTACCAAACGAGCATAAAGATGAGTTTTATGAACAGCTTTATTTTATGAATGCTACTAGAGCAATTACTATGTTATTAATTATTGCATCCGTAGAGATGGCTCTCTTTTTGGGGGAATTGTTTTTTGAATCTGATACAGAAGGTATTCAGAAGATCATGTTTATTAAATTGTTATTCATAGCAATATGTTTATTTTTTACACTTTTATTATGGCTATTTAAAAAGCATAGACTTTTAAAGTTATTAAGGAGTATTGTTATATTGGCAGTATTTGGAGCCGTATTTTTGGCTGTAGCCAATACTCTGGCTGCTCAGAAATTGGTTTCTGATATTTCAATCTATATTATGGGATTGTATATTGCAACTACTATAATCAGGATTTCCCCTATCTATTATTTTATCATTAATAGTTTGTGTTTTATTTATTTTGTACTTGGTATGAAAACTGCACAACCCAATGTGCAATTTGTAAAATGGTCCATTATAAATGCGATTTTTTTAAATATTTTTGCAGTTGTTATTGCCAAAATTTTATATAATCAGCATGTTGAAATTTTCTTGGACAAAATTAAAATTAATCATCAGCTTCAAACTTTACAACATATGGCAGAACATGATGGGTTAACGAATCTTTATAATCATCAGACAATCTCCCGTATTATAGAAAAACAGAAGGAGTTAAGTAGAGCGTCCAAAGGTGATTTATGTTTAGCTGTGATAGACATTGACAATTTCAAAAAAATTAATGATCAATATGGACACATTATGGGTGATCAAGTGCTGAAAGACATTGCAATAAAAATAAAAGAAAATGTTCGAGAACACGATTCTGTAGCCAGATACGGCGGGGATGAATTTGTGATTTTATTCCCAGATGTTACAGTAGCTGAAGCTAATAAAATTTGTCACAGAATTCTTGATTCGATTCGCCAAGTTGGACCAAATGAAGTTAGCATAACGGGGAGTATAGGGTTAATAGCTTTAACTGAAAGTAATTACCATGACTTTATTGAAAACGCAGATATGAAAATGTATAAGGCCAAAAATGCAGGTAAAGCCCAAATCGTAAGTTAGTTAAGGAGATTTTTTATGCGTTATGATGAACTCAAGGAAAAAATGAATACAGGGGACTTGGTTTTATTTGAAGGAGAATATCCTATCAGTAAAACAATAGAAGAACTTGAGAGGTGTCCATATTCTCATGTCGGAATGGTTATTCGAGTAGAAGGTTTTGATGATCCTTTATTTTTTGAATCAACAACTTTGACGAATTTAGTAGATCTAGTGACTGACAATCCAAATAAAACTTTAGCTGGCCCCAAAATTGTGAATCTCTATGAGCGACTAAAACATTATGGTGAAGATGTTAAACTTATGTTCCACCAAAGTTTGCCTATAGGCCTTTGCAGGTAGAAAGAGTTGGGATGACAGATACTTTATTAAACTTACATAAAACATATTACGGTATTGCTGATTCAAAAGAGACAAAGATGATCGAGGAAGTGATATTTGGTAGATGGTTGAAAGTAGACGCAAAAAAAGACGATTTTTTTTGTAGTGAATGGATTGCCTTTGCTTACCAAGCACTAGAACTAATTAGTACAAAATATCCAAGTAATGCATATATACCGAAGGATTTTACATCAGAGAGTAATTTTTTGAAGCTTCAAAAAGGATTGTTAGAAAAAGAAATTCCTATGACGATAGATTAGATTCACAATATTTTATGGCTAAAGTTGTGCATTGCTTGGTTCAACCTTTTGCAAGATGAAGGCAATTTAAACGAGCAGGGAAAGTTTCTTACTTTCCCTGCTCGTTTTTTCACCCCTGACACAGATGAGGCATATAGTATGGCACGGAAGTGATCTCTAAGGGGGAAGTATATTATGGAACAACAAGTAAGTTGGAATAGTGTGGGATTACGTATCGTACAAGGATTAACGACTACAATTGAAGTGGTTCGCCAATTAGACGTTCAGGAAGCCTCTTTAGTTATGCGGTTGTTAGGTAAAAGCTGTACACGTATGGTCAAGGATGGGGTAGGACACCAATTCGGAATTGCCTTAATTGAAACGAGTGCTCAATTAGCTATGAAGGAATCGTTGGTTTTGGAAGATGTTCTCAAGGTGATTACAGGTATTATTGGCCGCCTTTATTTTACGGCAAATACTGAGGAGGAACGTTTACTTGTTGCTCAACTCGAAGAAGCTGTAAAGAATTACCAGGTGTTATAAATGGGCATTCACGAATTTGTGTGCATACATTACCACAAATAAGGGTTTCTAAAACTGAAATAAAGGAGGAAGTCAACTATGAGAATTTATTACGTTCGGTTACCTGAATTTGTACTTAATGTATTAAGAAAAGTTTTTGGCTAAAGTGGTATGAAATGAACTGTTCCCTCCTAGAATGTATAGTAAAGACAAGCAAGGAGGGAAATTATGCGTTATAGTCGTTATGTATGGTTCCTTGGCCTATCAATTTTCTGTCTAATTACTATCATTTCTTTTAAAACACCCCAAACAGTAATATCGGCTCTGGCAGATCCTCATTATGGGGATACTCCGCAAAAAACAATTCAACACTTTTGGAGGCTTATGGATCTTCGCCAAACAGACCTCGCCCGCGACTTATTAATAATGCCTGATGGTTCTTTAGACTTAAAAGAATTTAATGAATGGGAAACAAGGTTAAATAAAGATCCTTTATTGTCCTTGCAAAAATTAGAGTTTATAAGTTCAGATTCGGCCATATCACAAGGCGTAGTGGTACGCGTATTTTGGACATCACCAAATGAAGCTGTACAGTATGTAACTTTTTCAATTTATTTAAAGCAATCGGAAAAAGGTTGGCGTATTGAACGAATCAAGCGGATGAATAACGTTTTGGGATCTTCTTAGCATAGGCTGTACTCAGTCTGAACAACTAGTTCGAACACGATTGACCGAAATTGGGAAATCGTGTTCCTTCAGTTTTCGTGGCTAAATTTGTATTTTGTTGGTACTCTTGTATAGTATCGAGACTAAACGTTTAAACTGAGTGCTGATATCACTTTTCCGTCTGCATTAACGTGTATAAAATACACGCAAAGATGTGTTTTGGACATGGAAAGTATAATCGAAAATTATGTTTCCTTAACACTAAGTGTAGGCGGCAGTGTTACATTAGTAAACTTAAATAGGAGGTTATACAAAAATGGAAGAAGTAAAAAAAGCGGCTCCTGAACTGGAGTGTGCTCATTGTAGAACAACAAGTGAACTAACCCCTGTATTAGCTTATGTGCACCAAGGTGAAGAGAAATATGTATGTACGCATTGTTTACCAATGCTCATACATGGTTAGGAGATGAGTATGCGTTTTACACTAGATATGAAATTAAAAGATGTTATGGAAGCCAATCCGAAGACAGCTGAAGCTATGCAGGAACTCGGTTTACATTGTCTTGGCTGTGCTTTTTCCATCAATGAAACTCTAGCCAATGCGGCACAGATGCATAATCTTGATCCAAATGTGTTGTTAGAAAAGGTGAATTCTGCTGAGCAAGGGGAACTTTCAGCAGCGGCCGCAGCAAAGGCTCAACCGGCTGGGGGCATCTTACAAATGGATAAGACGACCTATTCAATCGCTCCTCATATTCCGGCAGGAGTTGTTACCCCAGAAATCTTACGTAAGATCGCAGATGTGTCTGAAAAATATCATGCACAAGCACTCAAAGTGACCTCCGCCCAGCGCATAGCTATTGTTGGTTTACTCCCTGAAGATGTCCCAAAGGTTTGGCAAGAATTAGGTATGGATCCGGGACATGCGATCGGCTTATGTGTACGGAGTGTTAAAGTATGTCCCGGCAATACGTTTTGTAAGCGAGGGCTACAAGAAACGTTAGCTTTAGGCATGGAAATTGACAAGCGCTATCATGGAATGAAATTACCTTCTAAATTTAAAATGGGGGTGTCTGGTTGTCCAAATAAATGTACCGACGCTGCCACTGTCGATTTAGGGATCATGGGTACAAGTAAAGGTTATCACCTTTATGTAGGAGGAAATGGCGGAGTTAAGCCGAGGCAGGGAAATATTCTTTTAGAGAATCTTCAGAAGGAGGAAATATTGCCAGTGATGGATAGTGTTATTACTTACTATAGGCAAAATGCCAAACCACAAGAACGGCTTGGCCGTCTTATAGATCGTATTGGATTAGAGGGACTTCATGAATTTGCAGAAAACGCACTGCACTAAAGAAATAATAAGCAGAATAAGACTTGAAGGCAGTAAATAGCCAATGTCAATCAACCGCTATTTACTGCCTTCTTCATTTTTGCAAAGCGTTCTTACTCTTCAAGGTGGATGGCCTCAGTTGGACAGCCGTCCGCAGCTTCCTTCGAGGACTCTTCAAACTGGCTGGGAACTGGGTTTTTATAAGCTTCCGCAAGCCCGTCATCCTCCATTTTGAAGACTTCAGGACAGGTGTCTGGGCAAGCTCCACACCCGATGCACGCATCTTTGTCTACTGTAGCAAACATTATGTACCTCCTTTAACTGATCTAGATGTTATTTTACCCTAGTCAAAGCTGTCTATACACAGTTGATCGTAAAGAGACTTTCTTTTACGGTTGACTGGGAGTTTGAACTCATTTAGCAGCCTATAAGACCTATGGAAACATTCAACTAATGGTTTTAATAATGCTAGCTGGCTATGTTGTGATTAAGTTCGATATAGTTCACGAGAATTCGTTAATTAAATAGTGTTATATTTAAGTATGGAAAATATTAGAAGATTTTGCGTTATTTAATTACCAATAATATCCATAAATTCTTTGAGTATAAGCCATTCTTGATTGATAAACAACTTCTTGCAATTGCCTAATTATTTACGATTTCGACATTGACCCTAACGTATAATAAAAGCACCGGAAAAATGCTAACGTTAAAAACATAAAGATGAACCGGAATACGTTAAGGTGGGATGATGGAAATATGGGTAAAAAAATAAAAATAATTGTCGCGGATGATAACAGGAGTTTATGTCAAATGCTACAAAACTCTCTCCAAGCCCAAGAAGACTTAATGATTGTAGGAATTGCAAATAATGGTTTAGAAGCCTGGGAGCTTATTCAAACTCAAGAACCGGATTTGATTATTCTTGACTTAGTTATGCCAAATTTAGACGGTTTAGGGGTTTTAGAAAGAATTAATGCTCGGACAACAATGATTCGTCCCAAAATTATCATGCTAACTGCTTTCGGACAGGAATCCCTAACGCATCAAGCAATGATGCTCGGTGTAGATTACTTTATTTTAAAACCATTTGATCTAGAAATTCTCAGCAAACGGATCCGCGCATTAACTCAGGATATACCGTCATCCGCCCCTACTCAATTTACGACAACTTCTCCAGTTGTTACAACGGCAGGAAGTACTCTTAACCTTTGCGTCGAAGTGACGACTATGATGCACCAAATTGGGATTCCTGCGCATGTTAAAGGGTATCAGTATATTAGAGATGCAATTTTGATGGTAGTGGAGGATGTCTCTTTGTTAGGGGCAGTAACCAAGGAGCTTTATCCAGGAATCGCGAAAAAGTTTGACACTGCACCCAGTAGAGTTGAACGTGGAATTCGTCACGCAATCGAGCTTGCTTGGGAACGTGGACATACAGATACACTTAAACGTATTTTCGGATATTCTATGAATATTGAGCGCCAAAAACCCACGAACTCCGAATTTATAGCACTTCTTGCTGATAAATTAAGAGTTATGAGTAAGGTTAGTTAAATCTGGTTAGGTTCATACAAGGGTTACAGAGTTTAAAGTGCAGCAAACTATTTTAATGTACATAAAGTTGATTGTAGATGCTATAAACATATATTCACTAAAAACAATCAACTTTTTGTTTGCTAAACACTTCTCTTCATACCCTAATGGGCATGACTGGAAGGATATAATGACCATCGATTTCTGAATGTTTTGAATTCAAGGTTGAGATGTGAATTTTGACAAGGTAGTTGTCTAAAATACAATAAACAAATGGGTAAATATGTCTTGGCGATTATATACTATGGGTTGAGATATCTTTAACCGCCCATAAGAGATAATAATGTCATAATAGACCAATTATGTGCGCTATAAATAAGGGCATGGATTTAATCCATGCCCTTAAGTAAGTTTTTGGAATCGCTAACCGATATGGGGTGTTTTTACTGGTTGGATCTACTGCCAAGCGTAGTGAACTCGTTCAACTAAAGTTGAACATCGAGTCTTCGGTGGGGGACTCTACCCCCACCGAAGCAGAATAAGGTGTATCACTCCCACTTGTAGAAGTGGGAGTCTTACGATTTGGATAAAAGGTTTAGCAAAGATAAAATTAGTCTGGGGCTTCTTTTGAAAGAGTATTGTAAAAAGGGAAAAATAAGCCAAAGAAAAAAGAAATAAACGCTATAAATTATAATATGTTAAATTTATACATTATAGCAATAAAATGGTTGTCGCCTCCCCCCCAAATAATCTGGTCGATGGACGTAATAATATTTTGAGGAGAAAACTTGGTTTTTTCAGCAAACATTCGGCTGAACCGAGCCACCCTTGTAGGATACGCTGTGTACTATGTTCGGATCGGCAGTTGTGGCAACAATTGCCGATCACCTTTACCAGAACGACTAGGGGGCGATCGTGTTAAAGAGGATATTCAACCAAAGTTGACCTTACTAAAACACCTAAATTCTAATCTAAATTTCTTGTTTGAGAACCCCAATGTTAAGGGGCAAGAAATTGAACAACTTATTGAGCGTTTAGCCTTAATTGATCAATGTATTGATCAGACACTACTCCTAATAATTCTTCTTGAGGAATTGGCTGGGCATCTTCATTCTGTTGACTTCGAAAAATACTTAGTTCAGTAACGCCTTAAGGGCGTTTCTTTTACGTCCAAAAAGGATTAGGGGTTAATATTAATACCTGCCATAAGTCAGCACTTCAACGCTGAATAGGTTTGCCATCCATAAAGAAAGTGTTACAATTGTATGAAGTATACTTGAAAGGCTAAGGGAAATAAATAACTGTATATAAATCTAAAAATAGTTATTTTGAGATGAGGAAGATAGATGAAAGGAAAACTCATTATTATCGAGGCTGGCGATGGCAGTGGAAAAGCTACGCAAACCGAAAAACTATTTCAAAGATTATTGCTCGAGAAGTTTAAGGTAAAGAAAATAGAGTTCCCGAATTATGCGAGCGAATCATCTGCTTTAGTAAAAATGTATCTAAATGGAGAGTTTGGAACAGACCCAGACACTATAAGTCCGTATATTGCTTCATCATTTTATGCAGTAGATCGATATGCTTCTTTTAAGAAAGAGTGGGAAGCGTTTTATCAAGAAGGTGGTATTATTCTTGCGGATCGTTATACTACCTCTAATATGGTTCACCAAGCTGCAAAAATTGATGGAGACTCAGAGAGAACAAAATTTATTGATTGGTTATATGATTTTGAATATAATATTTTTGGGCTACCTGTCCCAGATTATGTAATCTTCCTAGATATGCCTCCACAATTTAGCTTTGGACTTATATCTAAAAGAGCTAGTAAGGCATTTGATGTGCGACAAGATATTCATGAGGCGGATAAACAATATCTAATAAAATCGTATAACAACGCAAATCGGATTGCGAGTAAATATAACTGGCATAAGGTTATGTGTAGTAGTAATAGTTCCCTGAAAACGATCGAAGAAATCCATGAAGAAGTGTATAAGCTTGTCATAGACGAGTTATCAAGAATTGATCTTTAAGTCGATGAATCGAAAGGATAATGCGGAACAAGATCCTGAATTTAAGGATATCGGGAATGGCCAATGTATCGCTATTCTCTATGTTAATAGAATAGGTAGAGGGTTGGTAAATCAATTTACCAACCCTCATATATGGAAAACCAGTTATTAGAAATAAATTTCGGGAAATTGGATTCGCAATAACAAAGGCACAACATAGTTGTGGCTTAAATAACATATTGGTGCGCCCGGCGGGATTTGAACCTGCGACCTCCGGCTTCGGAAACCGTCACTCTATCCACTGAGCTACGAGCGCTTGCTAAGGGACCTTTATAACTTTACTCAATTATGAGTATTTTGTCAAGCATTATCCGCCCTTTATGAATAGATGACAAGTGATTCCTACTCCCATTTATAGAAGTGTGAGTCTCAAAAATGGACGAATGCCTGGAACAGGCTTAAAAGTTGTCTCTTTGGTGACTCTGAAGTATAATTCAACGAAGGATATACAACTTGTCGACAAAGATTGAACGGGGGATTTTATTGAACTGGAGACGAATACGGGCTTTTTTCACTTTACAATTGTTGAAACACTTTGTTGGGATAGTAATAGGAGCAAGTATAGTAAGTGCGAGTATCAATACATTGATTATTCCCAACCAAATTGCTGATGGTGGGGTTACAGGAATCGCTATTATCTTGCATTACTTATTTCATTGGCCAGTGAGTTGGGTTGTCCTATTACTGAATCTTCCACTTTTCATTCTGGGCCTTCGAATGGTGGGAAAAAACTTCTTAATTTTTAGTATTATGGGTGTTGGTGTACTCTCTGCCGCGCTTTCTTTGACTGCGCACCTTCCGGTATTGACTCATGATACTTTGCTCGCCGCTATATCAGGAGGGGTCCTTACGGGAATCGGGATGGGTATAATATTTCGTTCCAGAGGTTCACTTGGTGGCACAGACATTTTAGCTGTCTTGTTTGCTAGAACAACCCCCTTAAGTGTAGGTCAAATATTGCTGGGTATTGATGCGCTTATTTTTCTTGGGGTAGCAATTTTATTTCGACCCGAGATGGCCATGTATGCAATGATCTATATGTTTATCGCAACCAAAGTCATTGATCTTGTACAGGAAGGTTTGAGTCATTCCAAGTCAATCATGGTGGTAACTTCGCACCCTCAGAGACTTGCTGATGAAATCATGTCGAAGCTTGAACGAGGTGTTACACTTTTTCAGGCGACTGGGGCTTTTTCAGGAGAGGCAAAACAAGTAGTATATTGTGTAATAAACCGCACAGAATTGTCCCAAATCAAAGAAATCGTACGGGAGCAAGACCCACAGGCTTTCATGGCAATTTCTGAAATACCTGAAGTTGTTGGGGAAGGCTTTTCATCATGGAAAGGACATTGAGTCTCTTTACCGCCAAATAAAATCATTTTAGACAAAGTATCAAAAGATACCCTCTGTAAAAATGTTTAAGGATAGGATAGGAACGAGGGATAGTATTGTTAAACCGGCGCAGACCTAATCTTCGGAGACGTCGAAAGATCACGTTCCTGCTCGCATTTTTGATAATTTCAATACTCATTTCGCCTTTTGTATGGAGAATGAATCGGTTAAGACAAGCGGAAGGTGTATATGACGTTCCAAGGGTGAAAGAGGAACTGCAGTGGTGGGAAATGCATGGGGGCTTATTTAATAAACTGGAAACAATAAAAGATGCAGCATTATGGCTTGAACTAAATGTGGGGGGGGAGGACTTAGAGTCTAAATTAGCCATATATCAAGACGAAAAACATCAATTCTGGTTGTTTTTGCTCAACTTGCAAAAAGGGAAGTTAACTGAAGCTCAGAATGTCTTAACTTTACTGGATAAGACACCGTTAACTCAATTGGGGCAGGGATTGATAACAATGGCCAAAGGGGATATAGAGGAGTCAAGTCGAATATTAGCAGAAGCGGAAACGGATTGGAAAACCATGCCCAAGCATGCGCAAGTGTTGAGGCATTTGACACTGGCTCAAGCAGCGCTGATCATGGGCGATCATCAAGTAACTCAGACTGAGCTCGAAGCAGCACAGAATTTAGAACCAAATAATCCGGCCTGCCTATCAGTGGCTTTCGACATAGCCATAGTGGAAGGACAATGGGCAAAAGCGCAGGAGTTTAGCCGAATAATCATGACTCAAACTTGGTATCCTAAGAATACGATGTTTGAGACAAAAAAGGGTGTACTTGCAATTCATGAAAACAATACGCAGGAGTTGTCTGATAGCCTTTCCGCACTAAAAAAGCTGCCCCAAGGAGATGCCTGTATCAACTATGTAAATGGGATTAATGCTTTAAGTAGAGGACAACTGCAAGAAGGTAAGTCTTTGCTTGAACGAGCACTGAAAAGTGGGCTGGAAGGTGGGTTGAAAGCAGATGCCCAAAAATCACTTGATCAGGTAATAGAACGACAAAATGCGGATCGAGTCTTGCGTGTAATTGTAGTTAACAATGCAGAATAGTGATTGTCATTGGGCAGGTGTGATAGATTCTTCCTTCAGATTACTTTCAGGTGGCCAAGTACTGCTTGCCTTTTCAAGCAACTGGCCGATCGGGATTAGGCTGTACCCTTTGCTCCTCAGACTTTGAATAACTGTTGGCAAGGCCTGAATGGTGTCGGGTGCAGAGTCAGAGGCATGAAATAGAATAATGTCCCCAGCCTTAGCCCCACCTCCTGCACGTATCCCGTTAAGTACGTTATTGATAACAGCACTTGGGCCGGGCCGTTTCCAGTCCAGAGAATCTACACTCCATTGGATCACTCGGTATCCTAATTTATGTGCTGTTGAGATAACCTTATTATTATAAGCACCGTTGGGTGTACGGATTAAACGGACTGAACGACCGGTTATCTGTTCCAGGACTTGTTGGGAAGTGGAGATCTCATTCTCAATTTCGAGGGCTCCCAAGGTATTGAGATCGATATGCCGATTGCCATGCGAACCGATTTCATGACCTTCAAGCACCATTCTTTGCACCAATTCTTGATGTTTATCTGCCCAAGGACTAGAAAGAAAAAACGTGGCATGAATGCCTTCCTGTTTAAGAATATCAAGGATTGGTTCTGCCGTTTTTTCTCCCCAACTGATATCAAAGGTCAGTCCGATCGCTGGGGTGTTTACGGTTGCCGAGTATATCGGTTTCAATTTTCCGGAAAATACTGATGTGGCATTCTCACGGTAAGCGATTAAGACGAATAATAGGATTCCCCAAAGGACAATATTTCGCACCGATGGACGTTTAAAAATAATAATTCGCATTTGTCATTCCTCCCTCGCTAAAAGATATTCGTACGAAGGCCAGATCATGAGATGTAAAATAAAAAAACGCCCTTTTATGGCGTTAAATTTAAATATTCAATACAATTAGTTTCCAAGGTTCTGTAAAGCAAGCTATGGAATTGTGGTAAGGGCAATTCATGATTATCCTTCAAGGTTAGGTTCTATCTAGCGTAGAGTAAAACGTTTACCTATCACAAACTGGAGCAAATCAATTTTAAACAATAACTTAAGAAAAAAATGGAGGACAATAAAAGAGACACCAAAAAAAACAATAAAACGTATCAAGAAGAAGGTAATGGTAAACACCCACGTAAAAATTTTGCCTAAGACTAAAGCAGAGATATAAAGACCAAGTACAAGTACGAGAAGTTTGAGTGCAACCATCCAATAGTTTGAAGATTGGGTTGGACGATAGGTGTTCATAGGTTTACAACACTCCCTTCATTAGAATTAGATTATCATATTTCGACTTTTATGTCTAGGTTACAAGCTAGTTCATCTTAATGTTCCTTTGAAATTTTCTCTGTTATGTTATTCCCTATAAATAAACTCGTGCATATGATGGAACAGACACGGAGGCGATAATATGCACGATCGGGAGTTAGCAGTTTGGCGAACCCTTATGGAGGATGGAACACAGTGTCTTGGTGAAGAACAGTATCATAAAGCAGAAAATTACTTTTCCCAGGGCCTTTTAAAGGCTTACAAATTAACAGTTCCGGAAATCGTTGCCTTTACATTACGACTGTTAGCGACAGTGAGAGTGCGCTTAGGAAATTTGGAGTTCGCGGAGGATGGTTTTCAAGAAGCGTTACGTATTTGCCAAGAGATTCAGAATGCTAAAGGAATGGCGGAAGCATGGGCAGGGTTAGCGAGTGTCTCAGTTAAAAAGGGAATGATACGAGAGGCGGCCAAGAAGTATGAGCAAGCAATTGCAGTTTATCCATGCTCATCTCCGCCATTAAGGTTAGGTATGCTTTATGCAGATCTTGGCCAAGTATATGCGACTCTCGAAGATTGGACCAGGGCCAATAGAGCCTATACACAGGCTCATGAAATATGTCGTGATAATGGTTTTCCCAAAGGGGAGGCAGAGTTGGATATACTCCTAGGAGAATTATGTTTTCGACAGAAAAAAAGAATAGAGGCTTCGAATTACTTAAAGCACGCCTGTCAGATTTTTGCTCAAATAGAAGATATGATTGCTTTATCGAATACATTTCAATATTTAGCTTTAGTGTACTTTGAACACAAACAAATGCGTTTGGCTTTTGAATGTCAACAAAGGGCGGTTGCTCTCTGTTTGAAATTTGATACAAGAAGTGTTTTCAGTGAAAGCTGCTATTTCTTAAGTAAAATCGAACAATTTCTAGAAAACTATGAAGAAGCTAGATATTACGTGGAATTATCCATTCGGTTTTATTCCGAACGAGATTTAGATCTTGCCTTGCGCTATCAAAGCTTAGCTGGTTTATTCTTTCTTTCTATGGATTTAGCAAAGGCTGAACTCTATTATTTAAAGGCCTTAGGTCTCTTTGAGGCGATAAATGATGTGCGAAGCAGCGAAATATATGAAGCCTTGGCTTCAATTAAAGAAATCCGGGAACGAAAGGTAGAACAAGTTAACTTTCCAGACATATCAGAAGCTAAGTTCCAACTCTATGGTGGGTTTACACTGGAAGCATTAATTCGTTTAGCAGAATTGTATGAAAAACAGCAAAATTTCCGAGATGCTTTGGAATGTTACTGGAAGGCCCTTGCAATGGGACGGGATGTTGAAATGACGACAGATTGGATTGAAACTAGAGTTCAACGGGTTTCTAAACGCCTTCGTCGCAAAAAGTTAACTAGATGATTATTAATTATTCGAAAAGAAGGCTTTATAAATCCGTTTGATTCAGATAGAATAGCACTTAGGAAAGTCTCATCAATAAAAGGCGGGATTGGGGTGGGGGTAAATCAATATGCATGAGGAAGATGCGATACTCCTGGAGTGCTTGGAAGACGTGTATCATACCTTTGAAAAAGCTTTGAAAAAGGCCCAAAAAGTTCGTTCGATCCATGTCCGAAAATTAGAACAGATCCTGGATGAGTTGCGAAGCGAGCGCCGGGTATTTGAAGACATTTCTATTCCAGCTCGACTCATTGTTGAACAACTTTTGGAATCCCAATTTAGAGTTGGACAAGTTGCCATGGAAGCAGAATATCTTAGACATCCATTTACTGGAGTTGAGGCCGTTAAGGTTGAAGAATTTGGAATAATCCGAGTTAAGCTTGGGGAAACAGAAATCACATGGCGTGATGGTAATTATTCCTATTACCTTTATCCTGATAAAGTAGAGTTAAGAGCGAAGGATGAGAAGTCGGCAATCAAGTTATTCTTTTCAATTTCCTTTAATCGCCAAACCTTAGAGCGTTTTCCTGAAATAAAAACATCCCCAAATGTTGTTTATTTACATCCCCAACTAGAATCTTGGATACGAGGTGTACAATAATGGATAATCTTTCAAAAGGGTTGGTGCAAATTTATACAGGAGAAGGCAAGGGGAAAACAACTGCTGCCTTAGGCTTAGCGATACGTGCGGTAGGTCATGGTCTTCGAGTGTATATTATTCAGTTTATGAAAGGTCGGGGTGGTTACGGTGAGCTAGAAGGTCTGAAGCGTTTGCAGCCAGAATGCCAACTTGAACACTTTGGAGCCCAGGGCTGGGTTCATAAAGGAGAAAATTTAGAGGAACATAGCCAAGAAGTGCGTAAGGGATTTAGGAGAGCTGAAGAAATCATAGTTTCGGGAGAATGGAATATTGTCATCCTCGACGAAATTCTTAACGCGCTTTGGTTTGAGCTAATACCTGAGAGCGAAGTATTAGAACTACTGAACAAAAAGCCTCCCGAAGTTGAATTGGTTTTAACCGGTCGAAATGCTTCAGAGACCTTTATAGAAAGAGCTGATCTAGTGACGGAAATGGTTCAAAGAAAACATCCTTTTGAACAAGGAATTATGGCTCGCCTTGGAATTGAGTATTAAGTAAGTCTATATTATTTGAGTTTACAGTTATATGGGTGATTAACTCAAATCAAGCCATAGTATATTCAAATGACAATGGATATACTTATTTACGTAGAACAAAGTAGTCTGTGCTGAGCCATTAAAGGGGACGCATGGGCATTTTTGATACTAGCCTGGAAGATAAGTGCAACTAAGGCTTGAGGTTAGCCAGGTTTTCTTTATTCAGTAGAGTGGAAGGAAGGATCAAGCATGATGATGAACAAAGAAGACGTTTTGAGGGAGGCACATGAAAAAAGGGTTAAGTTCATTCGGTTACAGTTTACGGATATCTTTGGGATTCTCAAGAATGTTGCCATTACCATTGAACAGTTAGAAAAAGCTTTAGATGGAGAACTCATGTTTGATGGCTCTTCAATTGAAGGATTTGCACGAATCGAAGAATCAGATATGTATTTGCGTCCAGATCCTAATACCTTCGTCGAATTTCCCTGGCGTCCTAAAGAAGGTGGAGTCGCTAGACTCATTTGTGATGTTTATAACCCTGATGGAACCTCTTTTTCAGGATGTCCACGAAGCGCTTTGAAAAGAGTGTTGAAAGAAGCTTCTGAAATGGGGTACACTTTAAATGTCGGACCGGAATTGGAATTTTTCCTTTTTCTTACAGATGCAGAGGGGCGTCCTACAACCATCACACATGATAAAGCAGGCTATTTTGACTTAACCCCAGTAGATCTTGGGGAGAATGCTCGTCGCGATATGGTTTTGACGTTAGAAGAAATGGGCTATGAAATTGAAGCATCTCACCACGAGGTGGCTCCCGGACAACATGAAATCGATTTTAAATATTCAGATGCCCTGGATATTGCCGATAAAATTGCTACATTCCGTTTTGTTGTACGCACGGTTGCTCAACATCATGGGTTGCACGCTACGTTTATGCCCAAACCAATTTTCGGCATCAACGGATCAGGAATGCATAGTAATCAGTCGCTTTTTAAAGATGGTAAAAATGTGTTTCATGATCCTAATGGTCCTATGGAGCTCTCCGAAATTGCTTACCAATATATAGCAGGACTTATGAAACATGCCAAGTCCTTTACAGCTATCACAAATCCAACGGTCAATTCATATAAACGGCTAGTGCCTGGTTATGAAGCACCTTGTTACATTGCCTGGTCTGGTCGTAATAGAAGTCCACTTATTCGTATACCTGCCAAAAGAGGTTCTTCGACCCGTATAGAATTACGGAGTCCAGATCCTGCCTGTAATCCGTATTTAGCTCTTGCAGTCCAGCTAAAAGCAGGTCTGGACGGTATTAAAAATAAACTCAATCCTCCAAAAGCAGTCGATTTAAATATTTACGCTATGACATTTGAAGAACGTAAAAAACTGGGAATCGATTCATTACCGGGAACTATAAAAGAAGCATTGGATGCACTAAGTGAAGCCCCTGTTATACGTGAGGCATTGGGTAGTCATATCTATAGCCGCTTTCATGAGGCTAAAATTGAGGAATGGAATAGTTTTAGACTTGCAGTCACTCAATGGGAACTGGATCGATATTTACACATGTATTAAATCAAAAAGAGGCTGTAACGACTGGTTTTCTAGTTGCTGCAACCTCTTTTTTAACTTAGCAGACGCTAACAAGAAGGCTAATTCATGCGAAGACAGTGTCTGCAAGAAGGCAAATACGTGCGAAGACAGTGTCTTCGCGTGGGCGCTAGCCAAGTTTTATCACTCCTTGTAGAAGTGGGAGTCTTACGACTTGGATAAACTTAAACAAAGATAAAAGAAAGAATATAGAAGATAAATTATTCCTTAATAGATAGAATTTTCTGAAAAGAATATAGATTTTTTGTGATAGCTATGCTATTGTAAATATAATAATTAAAATGTTATTACAGGGAGGGTAAAGTATATGTTATGGATAAATCGTGAATCCGAAACGGGCTCTTCCCTTCACCGCCAACACCAGTTTGAAGTCGGTGACCGTGTTGAGACGTGTAACCACTGTATTGGAACGGTTGTTCGAGTTGATTGCGATGAAATTGGAATCTTTATTGTAGCACGGTTAGATATTCTACCAGGTGAATTTGCATACGATCCCTGGGATCTAGAAAAAATTTTGTAAAATATTTTCTTTACAAAAAGAGCATTTCTAACATTTGTTTAGAGATGCTCTTTTTGTTTTCGTAAAATAAGGGTTTGGATATGCCTTATCTTTATCGACAGAGCATATACTCAAGTATAACCCGGTAAGTGTTGCTGATATTGGAGAAGGGAGGGCTACTATGGAAGTCATAAATTGGTTACGAGAATATCGCGAATCAGAGGCTGCTCTGGCTTGGAGCGGAACGTTCGCAGACTATTTACAAATGGCTACGAAAAATCCTGAATTGGCACTTCATGCCCATGCTCGAATTTATGCGATGATCAGAGCAGCCGGGGTTGAAACAATTGGGGATCAGAAAAAGTACAATTTTTTTGACAAGGAACTTTTTGGCTTAGATAAAACCTTAGAACGCCTTATCGAAGAATATTTTCATAGTGCAGCCAAGCGTTTAGATGTTCGCAAACGTATTTTATTGTTAATGGGACCTGTAAGTGGTGGTAAATCCACAATTGTAAGTTTATTGAAGCGTGGTCTTGAAGAATTTACAAGAACAGAGGAAGGAGCAGTTTATGCTATTGACGGGTGCCCGATGCATGAAGATCCCCTGCATCTGTTGCCTGTATCTTTACGTCCGCAATTTGAAGAATTGTATGGCATCCGAATTGAAGGAAATCTTTGTCCAGTTTGCCGTTTGCGATTGGAGGGAGAATTTAGCGGAGAAGTTGAAAATTTTCCTATTAAACGAATTCTATTCTCAGAAGAGCAACGGGTAGGGGTTGGAACTTTTACCCCCTCGGACCCTAAGTCTCAAGATATCGCGGATTTAACTGGTAGTATCGATTTTTCTACGATAACAGAATATGGATCAGAGTCAGATCCGCGTGCTTATCGTTTTGACGGAGAACTTAATAAGGCTAACCGAGGTTTGATGGAATTTCAGGAAATGTTAAAGTCGGATGAAAAGTTCCTCTGGAATCTCCTAAGTCTCTCCCAGGAGGGAAATTTCAAAGCTGGGCGCTTTGCCTTGATTTCGGCCGATGAGTTAGTAATCGCTCATACTAATGAAAATGAATATCGTGCATTTGTTTCAAATAAGAAAAACGAAGCTCTGCAGTCTAGAATTATTGTTATGCACATCCCCTATAATCTCAGAGTAAGTGATGAAATTAAAATTTATCAAAAATTAATTAGTCAAAGTGATATTCGCAATGTGCACCTTGCTCCCCATAGCTTATGGGCAACTTCTGTCTTCAGTGTTCTTTCCCGCTTAAAACCTTCAAAAAAACAAGGGATGGATCTTGTCAAGAAGATGCGAATCTATGATGGTGAAGATGTGGAGGGATTTAATCAAAAAGATATTAAGGAGTTAAGGATAGAGGGAGAAGAATTAGGCGAAGGCATGGATGGCTTAGATCCTCGTTACGTTATCAACCGCATTTCTACTGCCTTAATCCGAGATGAGCATGCGTGTATTAATGCATTAGATATTTTGAGGGCCTTAAAAGACGGTTTATCTCAGCATACCTCGATCATGAAAGAAGAAAAGGAAAATCTTCTAAATCTGATCGCTGTTGCTCGCCGTGAATATGACGAAATGGCTAAGAAAGAAGTTCAGAAAGCGTTTGTTTATGCCTATGAAGAATCTGCCAAGTCACTATTGAATAATTATCTTGATAATGTAGAGGCGTTTTGCAATTCAACTAAATTGTTTGATCCAATCACCAGTGAGGAGTTAGCTCCGGATGAACAACTGATGCGAAGTATTGAAGAACAGATCGGTGTTTCGGAAAATGCTAAAAAAACATTCCGAGAGGAAATTCTCATTCGAATTTCGATGTATGCCCGTAAAGGGAAGATCTTTGACTATGCTTCTCATGAACGGTTAAAAGAAGCCATTGAAAAGAAACTGTTTGCGGATCTTAAAGATATTGTAAAAATTACAACCTCAATTGATCATCCAGATCAGGATCAATTGTTAAGAATCAATAATGTTATGGATCGTCTCGTTAATGAGCATGGATATTGCCCTATCTGTGCCAATGAAATTGTGAAGTATGTTGGGGCCCTCCTTAACCGTTAGAGAGAAAGGGGGATAAGCGTGGCTGATGACATCATTGTGAGTCGTGATGACTGGAGTTTGCACCGCAAAGGGTACCTTGACCAAACGAGGCACAAGGAAAAAGTTGAAGAAGTCATAAAGCAACAAATGGGCGATTTAATAGTCGATGAAAGTATCATCTTATCTGATGGTAAGAAAAATACAAAGATTCCCATGCGTTCCCTTGAAGAATTTCGCTTTAGGTATGATTTTAATAAGAAAAATCATACTGGTCAAGGAACTAAAAAAATGGTTCCGGGCGAAATTATGGGCCGTGACCAGGCTAAGGGCAAAGGGGCTGCAGGGAGTGGAGCTGGTGAAGAGCCTGGTGAAGATATCTATGAAGCAGAAGTAACGTATGAAGATTTAGCCAATATTCTCTTCGAAGAATTAAAGTTACCAAATTTGGATGATAAAAAAAGGCCGCTTATTGCGCATGATCGCCCGGAGTTCAATGACGTCCGAAAAAAAGGACTAATGGCGAATGTCGATAAGAAGCGTACCTTGATCGAAAGTATCAAGAGGCAGGCCTTTTCGCTGCAACAGAACAAAGAGGCTAGATTGAGAATTACTCCGGAAGACTTACGCTTTAAGACGTGGGAGACACGACCAAATTTTGAGACCAATGCGGTTATCTTAGCGATGATGGATACTTCTGGGTCAATGGGGCAATTTGAAAAATATATTGCTAGGACATTTTTCTTTTGGATGGTTCGCTTCCTGAGACTGAAGTATGAAAATGTAGAAATACGTTTTCTAGCTCATCATACGGAGGCCAAAGAAGTTACCGAGGAAGAATTCTTCACGCGCGGGGAGAGTGGAGGAACTCGTTGTTCATCAGTATATCAATATGCTTTAGATTTAATTGAAAGAGAATATCCACCGGCCCATTATAATATTTACCCGGTTCATTTTACAGATGGTGACAATATAGGCTCTGATAATTCCAGGGCTTTATCTCTCATGAATCGGTTGGTTGAAGTGAGTCAGGTTGTTGGTTATGGGGAGATCTTAAGAACACATTATTCCAGTACCTTAATGTCAACCTTGAAACGAATTACCGATCCAAAACTACGCTTGGTGACGATCAGGGATCGCAACGAGGTATACGTTGCACTCAAAACGGTTTTTTCCTAAGAACTAGGGCTTAATGCTGTTTAAGATTACACTCTCGCCCTGGGAAAAACTCATAGGTAGGGGGTAGTTATGGACAATGAAATGCGAACCTTAAGCACTATAGCGCGGGATATCGCACAAGTCGCCCGTGGTATGGGACTTAATTTCTATCCGGTGAATTTCGAAATAGTACCGGCCGAAACTTTATATACGTTTGGGGCATATGGAATGCCAGTACGATTTACGCATTGGAGTTTCGGAAAAGCTTTTTACAGGATGAAGATTCAATATGATTTGAATTTGAGTCGGATTTATGAACTGGTTATTAACACTAATCCTGCTTATGCGTTTTTGTTAGAAGGAAATCGGTTAACCCAAAATAAGCTTGTGATCGGTCATGTTTATGCACATGTCGATTTCTTTAAGAACAATCGCTATTTTTCACGTACACCTAAGGACATGGTTGAGCGCATGGGTGCACATGCCGAAAAAATCCGAGAATATGAATTGCGATATGGCCGAGAAAAGGTTGAGCGAACCATGGATGCGGTTCTAGCTATTCAAGAACATGTGGATTATCGATCTCACATTGGTGCCAAGGAAAAAATGGAAAATCCACCTAAGATCAATGTGCCAAGCAAGGAAGGAGGGCATATCTGCCAGGGTAATGCCTGTACAGGAAATCACTCTTGTGGTGGCAATTGTACGACAAAAGAACAAAATAAGGCAGATTCCCAAAGCAAGATCCGAACCAAAAGAGCGTCTCTGCCCTATGAAGATTTATGGGGAGATCTGTTAGTAGATGAATGTAAATGCCTGCCCCAACCGGAGTATGAAGATCTTTTACTCTATATTATGAAGTTTGCACCCGGACTCGAAGAATGGCAAAGGGATATTGTAAGTATAGTTCGTGAGGAATCGTTATATTTTTATCCGCAAATTGAGACTAAAATTATTAATGAAGGCTGGGCAACATTCTGGCATGCCAGAATAATGCATGAACTTGATCTTACAGATGCAGAAGCTTTGGAATTTGCGCTTATGCACAGTCAAGTAGTTCAGCCCTCTCGAATGGGACTGAATCCATATTATTTGGGTGTGAAAATATGGGAGTACCTTGCTAAAGTTAAAGCTGATAACGATCTATTTGAGATCCGCGAGAGCGAAAACGACCTTTCATTCATCCGTAATTATCTTACTCGCGAATTGGTTGAAGAACTCAACTTATTCAATTTCCGTAAGGTTGGAGCGCACTGGCAGGTTACAGAAAATGAATGGGAGAAAGTGAGAGATAATCTAGTCCAACAACTAATAAATGGGGGACATCCTCGAATAGTAGTCCTTGAAGGAGATTATGAGGGAAAAGGTGGTTTATACCTTAAACATCGCCATGAAGGAATTGATCTTGATATAGTCTATCTTGAGAAAACCCTTGCTTTAGTTCAATTCCTATGGGGTAAAGCGGTCACTCTCGAAACAATCGTAGATACAAAGAAGGTCGTGTATGAATCTTTCGATGGATTAGTCAGTCGTCGGCAGTCGCCTAGAACGGGAGGGGAATAGGGAACTCCTGAATCAAATTATCAGAGCATATTTGAAAGCAGATGTTAGAAATAGCGTCTGCTTTGTTCCAGGTCTCAGTTGACGTATAGAAAAAGGTAACTATACAAGAAGTGAGTTGAGTGATAGGATTGAATAAGGAGGGTTATGTTGGAAGCGTTGATTAATTTCCTCGGAAAATTCGTTGAATCCATAATTTCATCCTTTGGCTATTCTGGAGTATTTATTGCTATGGCAATTGAGAGCGCCTGTATTCCGTTACCTAGTGAAATCATCTTACCCTTTACAGGCTATATGGTATCTGTAGGGCATTTCGACTTTTGGCAAGCAACAGTTATTGCAACCCTAGGGAACCTCTTCGGTGGACTTGTCGCGTATTATGTCGGTGTGTGGGGAGGACGGCCTTTCCTTAAACGGTTCGGGCGTTATATTATGATCAATCAACGAGAACTGGCATGGACGGAACGCTTATTTGAAAAGCATGGAGAAATGACCGTTTTTCTGGGACGAATGCTACCCATCGTACGTACTTTCATTTCCCTACCTGCCGGAATCGCACGAATGAATCTATTAAAGATGGTTACTTACACCGTGTTTGGCGCGTTCCTCTGGTGTACTTTCTTAATTTTTTTGGGCCAAAAATTAGGGGAAAATTGGACTTCACTTAAACCCTTTTTTCATCGTGCAGATGTTGTCATTGGAGGGACACTTGTCCTAGCGGTTTTTTTGGTGGTGTGGAAAAGACGCAAACGCTAGTCGTTTGGTCTTATATTTACAAACTACAAACTACAAACTACAAACTACGAACTACGAACTACGAATTGAGGAAGTAGGCTGAGCATGCACGGGCTAGAACAATATTTGATGGACATAATTTATAACTATCGCTATACTGGCCTATTTATTTTGCTTACAGGGGGCATGGTTGGTATTCCTGTCCCCGATGAATTTCTGATGACGTTTAGTGGGTTCCAAATATCATTAGGGCGAATGAACTTTGGGAAAACCCTTCTGGTCGCCACCTTAGGTAGTTTCTTAGGGATGAACCTGAGTTATTGGATTGGCCGGCGTTTGGGAATTCCATTCCTACATAAGATTTCACCAATATTACATCTTAATGAGAGAAAGATCGCTCGAGCTGAACATTGGTTTCAACGTTTTGGTGATCGACTGATTGTAATTGGATATTTTTTTCCTGGCTTTCGTCACTTTACTGCCTATTTCTCTGGGATAAGTGAACTTCATTATGGTCGATATGCTACATTAGCAGGGGTGGGTGCCTTTCTTTGGACGCTAACATTTATTACTCTAGGTCGAATCTTAGGAGGACACTGGGAAAAAATTCTATATATCTTGCATCACTATTTGGCACGGGGTGGAATAATCCTGGCCCTTATTGTGTTCTTGATCTATCTCTATAGTGTAAAAAGAGGCCGTTTAAGTCGAGAAGACCGAATTGAGTAGTTATACTGTATAAAGTTCTTCCAAACATTAGGGAAATTCTACGTGCAGTGGTATAATACTATGGATAAAAACCCAACATAAAGGAGGTCACTCAGGTGACAAATGAAAGTGCACAAGAACAAGAACTTAAAGAGAACCCAATCGTAACTATCGAAATGGAAAACGGTAATATGATTAAAGTTGAACTTTATCCGGCGATAGCACCCCAAACCGTTAAGAATTTTGTATCTCTTGTTTCTCAAGGCTTTTACGATGGCCTCATTTTTCATAGAGTTATCCCTGGCTTTATGATTCAAGGCGGTGACCCTAATGGAACGGGGATGGGTGGCAGTAAACAAACAATCCCTGGCGAGTTTTCGAGTAATGGTTTTAAAAACGATTTAAAGCATGATAGTGGCGTTTTATCAATGGCTCGCACGTCAGACCCTAATTCAGCTAGTTCCCAATTTTTCATTGTAGTCAAGGCTTCAAGCCACTTAGACGGACAGTATGCTGCTTTTGGAAAAGTGATTGAGGGCATGGAAGAAGTCAATCGAATTGTCAGTGTTCCTAAGGATCGTTCAGATAAACCCTTAGAAGATCAGAAAATGAAAAAGGTTATCCTACTACCCTAGCTTTACTTTTGTGTTAAATATTTTACTATCACCGGAAGAGGAGGGCCTAGCCCTCTTTTTCTAGTACTTATCAGATCTATGCTGCTGAGCGGCAAAGTTTACTTAATGACGAATCATTAAGTCCGTCGGGGGTGTAATTATGTTAGACTTGATGCGTTTGTTTAGTCAAGTTGTGGAGGAACAGAGTTTTACGGTTGTTGCGCGGAAATTGGGAATTAGCCAACCTGCAGTTTCCAATCAGATGCGTGCTCTTGAAGAGAAACTTAGGGTTAAATTGCTATACCGTAAGGGAAAGGGTTTTGCACTAACACCCGAGGGGGAAACTGTTTATCGGTATGCCATGCATTTGAACGATGAATGGACAGTGCTAATGCGAGAAATCGGTGGTACCGAAAGGGTAATGAACGGGAAAGTACATATTGGGGCTTCGCACATTCCAGGTGAATATTTGCTTCCAATTTATATAGCTTCATTTCGGAGATTATATCCGGAAATTAAGTTTAAACTGTCCATAGGGGACAGTCTTGAAATGGCAGAAAAGGTCCTTGCTCATGAAGTCGATTTTGCAGTTGTTGGAGCTGTATTTGATACCGAAAAATTAACCTCAGAGTATTGGATGAAGGATGAACTAGGTTTTGTAGATTCTTGTGATTTTACATTTAATTTGGGACAAAATATCGAACTAAACACACTTAAGGAAAAACCTATGATTATTCGTGAGGTCGGATCTGGACATCGAAGGGCTTTAGAGGAGTCACTTGTGAAACGTGGGCTCGATTTAAATGACTTTAACATAGCCTTAGAAGTTGGAAGTACAGAAGCTGTAAAAAATGCTGTTCGCTCAGGTATTGGCTATTCATTTCTGTCAAAACATGCGTTAGAAGCAGGTGAGCAGTACGGTTTAGCATGGACTAAGGTCGAAGATTTTTATATCGAACGTGGTTTTTACCTCTTAACCCGTCGGAATAAACCTTTAACGGCTATTGCGGATGAGTGTTATCGTTATCTGGCAAATCAGATGTCAGAGGTCGGGGGCCAAACCCAGAGGCCAGAGGTTGGAAGCCTGAAGTCAGATTGAGATGATAACTATAAATGCTGAGATATTAAGGAGAGGCACACTTGAACTGGTTTTTAAGTGAATTTAATATTAGAGCATGGCGTTTGATTAAAAATTACGAACTAGTAAAGGCTGCTGACGTAACGCTGATTTATGGACAAAAAGGACTAGGCAAAACTGCCATGTTACGTTATCTTTACCAACATGGGGGACAAGATGAGGGCGGGATACTGGCGGATGCTTTGGCTTTTGCTCGTCAGTATGCTTACGCCGCTCAGGATAACAAGCTTAATCAATTTAGGCAACGATACCGTACGACTCGGTTACTACTGATCGATGATCTTCAATTTTTGGAGGGTAAAGTTAAAACTATCGAGGAACTCCATTATACTTATGAATATGTCATTGCAAATGGGGGTAAGATGGTGATCACACTTGATGCGACTTTACCTCAATTAGGATTTCTAGGGGAACGGCTTGCCTCCCGTTTTTTGAGTGGAGTGGTCCTCCCAATCGCAGTACCTCTTGTACATGAAATAGAGCGTTTTTTGGCGGAATATATTCACCAAAAGCACCTTTTGATAGACACAGAGGTTTTGGGCATTATCGCAAACCGTACAGACAATTTGGCAGATGCTATGAGGATAATTGAACAATTTGTTGAATTCGCGGAATTACTACAAGATCAATTGAGTTTGCAATGTTTCCATACATATTGGGAATATGAAGAGAACAAAGGAAATATGGCTATTGAACCAATGAATATCATTAAAATAGCTGCTCAAATCATGGAAATCCCAGTCGAAGAATTGGTAGGACCAAGTAGAAAACCAAGGGTGAACGAAGCGAGGGAATTGGCGATTTACTCAATACGTACACTTTGTCAGATTTCTTATCCGGCAATTGCGGGTTATTTTAATCGTTCCCATTCCAGCATGATTAGCTCT
Organism: Desulfosporosinus sp. BRH_c37; assembly: GCA_001516045.1. Lineage (GTDB taxonomy): Bacteria > Bacillota > Desulfitobacteriia > Desulfitobacteriales > Desulfitobacteriaceae > Desulfosporosinus. The sequence goes on along the minus strand of LOEW01000133.1, from coordinate 3,692 downwards.
TATAAAAAAATGCAAGAAAAACTGACTAAAGACCTTGAATTAGAGAAAATATACCATAATATAATAAACGTATTTCAGGTATGAGTGTAGCAAAAAACATATAATTAATAATACTGTCAGACCCCCTCACCGCTGAGCGGCACCACTCATGATAATAACAATAATATAATTTTCTAGTCCAAAAGATGAGATAATCGTAATGAGAAGGAGTGAACATAATTTGTCAAGCGTAATACAGCGGATTGGGGTACTAACCAGTGGCGGAGATGCTCCGGGAATGAACGCGGCTTTGCGTGCGGTGGTCAGGAAAGGGATTTACCACGGGCTTGACGTTTATGGAATAAGCCGTGGATATGAGGGCCTAATTCACGGGGAAATCCAACAAATGAGTGTAGGGTCAGTTGCGGATATTGTGCTTCGCGGCGGAACCATCTTAAAGACTGCACGTTCCGAAGAAATGCGGACAGTAGAAGGCCAACAGAAGGCCTTGGCACAGTTACATAAACATCAACTTGACGCTTTGGTAGTAATAGGGGGAGACGGGTCTTTTCGCGGAGCTCAAACTTTAGTGGCTCAGGGGATTCAAATTGTGGGGATTCCCGGTACGATTGACAATGATATCGCCGGGACTGATTTAACAATAGGATTTGATACTGCTGTCAATACGGTCGTGGATGCAGTGAGCAAAATTCGAGATACTGCGTCCTCCCATGAAAGAACGTTCCTTGTGGAAGTTATGGGCAGAAATTGCGGTAACATAGCTCTTCAGGCAGGTTTAGCTTGTGGAGCTGAATCGATTCTAGTGCCAGAAATACCGTTCGATTTGGATGAGATTTGCGACAAATTAAAGCGTGGTCATCAACGCGGGAAGAATCATAGTATTATCTTGGTTTCTGAAGGCGTAGGAAGTGTTTATGAAATTGGAAAAGAATTAAGGGCTCGTTCAGGCTTTGAGACTCGTATCACTATACTTGGCCATTTACAGCGCGGCGGAAATCCGAGTGCTTTAGATGCCGTTATCGCAGCGGCGATGGGTGGGAAAGCGATTGAGATTCTATTAGCCAATGACACAAATAGGATGACTGCATATATCAATCAAGTGGTAGTTTCTAGTCCCCTTGATGCAGCCTATGGCGTTCGGAGTCCCTTTAACAGAGAACTTTATGATTTAGCAAATGAACTTTCAATTTAGGATTAGGAAAAATTATATTAGAGAAATGAGGTTGAGTGATGGATTACCAAGAACGATCTCGAATAACGCTAGATTATACGGGGATGATTAGCTCTTCGCAAAATCCGCAAGGATTTTTATTAGAGGAATTGCTTGGGCTTCAGAATGTCTTGGATCAGGCTCAAACTTCACTAATGTCACAGAGGGACTCAGGGAAGCTCGATTTTTCAAAGCTTTTGGCTTCCATGAAAGATCAAGTCGCGGAGATTATCGATTATGCGAATGCTATGGCCCCTAAATATGATAACTTTGTTGTTTTGGGAATCGGTGGTTCCGCGCTCGGCCCTTTGGCAATTCACCAAGCTCTAAACCATTACTATTATAACGAACTTCCCCCGGCTAAGCGCGGTCATCGCCCACGCTTTTATGTCATGGATAATATTGATCCCGTCCGATTTAATGAGCTGTTAGAGATGATTGATCCACATAAAACCCTTTTTAATGTCATTTCAAAATCTGGCAACACCTCAGAAACTATGGCCCAGTTTCTGATAATTCGAGACACTCTGCGTCGAGTGTGTGGGGATCATTACTCGGAACATATTGTTGTAACAACGGATAAGGAAAAGGGAAACTTGCTTCCAATTGTCCTCAAAGAAGGGTATCAGCGGTTCGTGATTCCGGCTGGGATCGGAGGACGTTTCTCCGAACTGACGCCCGTAGGATTACTTGCGGCTGCTATCTGCGGGATCGATGTTCATCAGCTTCTTGAAGGCGCTTTAATGATGGATCAATGGATTCGGGATTCAAAAGGAGTATTATCGAACCCCGCTCAGTTACGGGCTGCAATTGCTCATTTGTCGTGGCAAAAAGGGAAAAACATCTCGGTGTTCATGCCTTATGCTGATGGCTTAAAAACAATGGCGGACTGGTATGCTCAATTGTGGGCGGAGAGTTTAGGGAAACGCATAGATCGTCAGGGGCGAGTTATTCACGTCGGACAGACACCTGTAAAAGCACTGGGGGTAACCGACCAACATTCCCAAGTTCAATTATATGTTGAGGGGCCCGATGATAAGGTCATAACTTTCGTAACCGTTGAGAAATTTAAAGAAACCCAAGAGATTCCAATAGATCTGGAATTGCCTGAGGACATTCAATTCATGGGTGGCCGAACCTTGGAAGAGTTATTATTAGCAGAACAAAAAGCAACCGAATACGCACTAACCCTAGCTGGTCGTCAACATCAGAAGATTATTCTGCCCACCTTGGATGCCTATAACATAGGACAATTACTTCTTCTACTTGAGTGGGAGACTGCCTATATGGGTGAGTTGCTGAACATCAATGCTTTCGATCAACCGGGAGTTGAAGAAGGGAAAAATGGGACATACGCCTTAATGGGACGTAAGGGTTACGAATCGAGAAAACACGAGATTGAGGAGTATGGCAAAACGCGATATAGTTTGTAGGCCGGAAGTGTCTTAGCACGCTCGCACACGTTCCATTGCTATTCGCTTGTCGCTAAGGCTAAAACACAAAACCTCTGGGCTTTCTGCATGTAAACCGTTGTGTTTCTTCACGCCTTAGCGACTGCGCTCATTGACGCAATTCCTCTCTCCGTGCTCACTAAGCTAAGAAACTTCCTCAGGGCTTGGGTCTACGGGGGAGCGCAAGAGGGGACGGTTCGAGCTTGCATGCTCCGTGGCACTGTTTCTGATATAATGCAAAGATATTTTGATGCCAGATCGTTTTTCATTTTGACGGTCTGGTTTATTTGTTTTTATTGGATTAACACCAAAAATTCACGCCGCAAAGGTTATGCACCGGAATTGTTAAATAACTTATCAACCCAATTTTTCCGCGGGATTCCTAATTCAAAATTGATAATTACGATGGCGAGAAGTGTTATTAATCCACCGACAAGCTGGATGGGTAAAACACGTTCATTGAGAATAAGGTAACCGCAGAGAACTCCAACAACAGGGATCAGATTTAAATAGATGGTTGTTAAAGCCACATCCAAACGTTTCAAGGCATAGATATACAATAAGTAGGCTACACATGAACAAAAAATTGCCTGAAATATAAGATTACCTAACGCAATAAGCGAAAACAGTTTCCATTCTTTATACTCGAATAGTGACAAAGGAATAAATAACAGGGTTCCAAAGATCGTTTGGTATGTCATTAAAAATAATCCCGAATATTTTACTTGAAGAGACTTATTGACCAACGTAAAAAATGCCCATGACAGCATTGCAGCAAGCATTAAAATATTTCCGATAAAATGGGCGGAATTTAGTTCAACCTTACCATTGGCGGTGACTGCAAGGTAAGAGCCCCCTATGGCTATGCTAACTCCAAATAGCTTGATTAAGGATATCTTGCCATGAAAGAACAGTACATCCAATGTGATTGTAATGATTGGAACGACCGAAACGATTAGGGAAGCGTTTGTTGCTGTGGTAAATTTGACTCCGATGTTTTCAAGGATGAAATATAAGGTGATGCCAAAAAT
>LOEW01000132.1 GCA_001516045.1 Desulfosporosinus sp. BRH_c37 | reverse complement strand
CTCCCACTTGTAGAAGTGGGAGTCTTACGATTTGGATAAAGTAAAGTTTTTCACTGGAGATATACCATAACGTTCCGAACACCATAGGATAATGCTGCCTCTGTCGAATTCATGTAAAGGTCGATGCGGTTGCCTTTTATTGCTCCCCCAGTATCTAAAGCCTGAGCCTGTCCATAACCTTCAACATATACCTTCTCCCCAAGTGAGATTACGCTGGGATCGACGGCAATGACCCCCCAACCGACGGACGCTCCCGTTGCAGTTGTCCCTCCTGGTATACAATAAGCTGTCGCTCTCATGACATAAGCTCTCCTAAACTGGATGGTCGTCCCGCCCCGAGAAATTGAAGTTTGTACCCCTCGAGAAACCACTTGATTGGTTGGCGAGGTAAGTACTCGCTGATCAAGTATTTCTCTATCAACCTCTTTCCCATCTTCTAACGTCAATCTGATCGTTTGTTCTTGAAGGCCATTTGAACCACGACTGATAACTTTGTCCGGTAGCCCGACAGGATAATCGGCTGCCTGTGTAACACTCTGAAATGGAATCTCACTTTTTATGGTATCTATTCGTTCCGCAACCCTAACCACCTGAACCTGCTCATTAGGCACTAGCATATGGTCCAAAGGCTGCGAGACTTTATCCTTCATTCCCAAAACAATTCCAAGTTTAGTCAGCGCAGCAGATACTGTTCGCGGCGCCATATAGGTGTCTATATCCTTTCCGTCAGCACGAACTAAAATGGGGATAGCCCGCTGTACCTTAATTTCCATTTGGTTCGTGACAGCTTCCGTTCGTAAAATATTCACTTCATCCACGTCTTTTATCTGAAGTCCGTAACGCTCTGATAAATCAACAAGCGCTTCTCCCACTGTTTTTGCCGGTGTTCTTGTCATAAAGGTTTGTTCATCCACCATAAGATGAACTGGTATACTCCTAGTAACTTCTACCTCTAATCCCTTTGTAACTAATGTGTCCCGAGGAGGATTTACAATATCCTCCGGATATGATTCTAAGTTCGAATGGGCAAGTGCCTGACCCACGGTCCCAAAAATCGTCGTAACGAGTACCGTTTGTCCGTCAATGTGAGTCTCAATTGTTTTAGCCCTAAAAACCAGTGTCCCTGCTACAATAAGAAATACTGCACCTACAAAAACCATCATTTTAGCAATTAGAGACCTCCGAACTAAGGAAAAGACCTGAGTTCGTGTTAACTGAAACATTGAATCCCTCCAAAAACCTAATAAGGTCTAGCAACCTCATTTTAATGGATAAGTAGTCAGTTGTCAAAGCTAATTCCATTAACTGGGCTGTAAGACATAAATATGTACAGATTTTCGCCCCCAGTCTATACACTGACGGAGGGTTGGGAAAAACACATCAATTCGATTTCCACGTATTGCCCCACCCGTATCTGCTGCTATGGCATACCCATACCCTTCAACATAGACTTTGCTCCCCATCGCAATGACCGTCGGGTCAACTGCGATCAGTCCTTCTCTCGGTTCTACGCCTGAAGCAGTTTTATTTCCGGTATACGTATAAGCTGTAGACTCAACAGTGAGCGTTAAGGTAGTATTCATTTTAGCCAATTCAAGGCCTTCTGCAGTCGCTGGTATGGAGTTTTGAATAATTACCTTTTTCTTCGATACTGGTTTGGAGTTTTGAATAATCACTTCCTGCTTCGGACTTTTGACATCTAAAGATGATTGCTCTTGCTGATCTATGCTAACTTCACCTTGAGTGGATACTCCCCGGCTAACTGTATCTTGACTAACTGTATCTTGGCTAACTGCCACCTGTTTTGGGTCTGAAAAGCTAACTTCGGTCCGTAACCTTTTTGTATTCAAAGATTGTATAATCTGGGTAAATGTTGGTTGCATCATTCGATTTATATCTAGGTCGCCCAGAACAGAATAGCGTGTTCCCGCAGCAAAAACTGCTAACCCGCCTAAATATGTGCTCCAAACCTTGGTGGCACGCCAATAATCAGAATAGGTACTAATCGGCAGCGAATACATTTTATCCCTCCTAAGGCACATTCAAAAAAATATCCTAGGCATCTTTGACTTGTTATTTTCTTTCACATGCCTTACAAAAACCTATGAAGCATCAGAAAAAAAAAGAACCTTCTAAATTTATGAAGGTTCCCTTATAGAACTATAGATGACTTAAAGAGATTATACTTTTCGCCTAGTATTAAAAATAGTTTCTGCGTTACGCATGGTTTGAGAAGCGATGTCTTCAAAAGGCAAGTTTTTAATCTCAGCAATTTTCTTCACTATTTCTCGTACATAAGTAGGTTCATTACGCTTTCCACGTCGCGGTTCTGGAGTTAAATATGGGGAATCTGTCTCCACGAGAATTCGACCCAGCGGGACATGGCTCGCCACCTCAACAGTATGTCGCGCGTTTTTATAGGTCACTGGTCCGGCAAAAGAAAGATAGAATCCCATATTCAAAAGAACCTTTGCCATTTCCCAAGACCCGGAATAGCAGTGGAATACACCGCCGCACCTCGGGGGATTGGCTTTTACGATTTCCAAAACATCCTGATGCGCATCACGATTATGAATAACAATCGGTAAGCCAACTTCATTCGCTAATTTAATCTGATGAATAAATACTTCTTTTTGAATCGAACGCGGGGAAAGGTCACGATAATAGTCCAGCCCGATTTCGCCCCAGGCCACCACTTTCGGTTGTTTTGCCAAACGTAAAAGCCTCTCCCACGTTTCATCTTTGGCCTCTGCGGCATTGTGCGGGTGGATGCCAATCGCAGCATAAATAAATTCGTAATCTTGAGCCAGTCTCACAGATCGTTCAGAAGAAGGAAGATCATATCCTACATTAGTCATCCGAGAAATTCCTGATGACCCCATTCGCTCTAGGACTGCTACGAAGTCTTCTGTATAAACAGGATCATCTAAGTGCGCATGTGTATCCCAAATCATTTGACCAGCGCCCCTCCTGGAAGATCTTTATGGACCATAAGCACTTCCAACACTTCCCCTTGTGAGGCTGCCAAGATCATCCCTTGGGATGTGATTCCCCTCAACTTAGTTGGTTTCAGATTAGCCACCAAGACCACATATTGGTTTACTAGGTCTTCGGGAGCATAGTGTTTGGCAATACCCGAAACCACCGTACGCGCAACACCAGCCACTTCGACTTCTAACTTCATAAGTTTATCAGTCTTTTCTACTTTCTCTGCACTTAGAACTTTACAGACACGTAAATCCAGTTTAGAAAAATCCTCAATGCTGATTTCTTCTTTGATAGGCTCAAATTCGAGCGCTGGAATAGATTCAATTGTTTCTTTTTGGGCTTGGGTTTGGTTCAAGTTCCGATCTTGATCCACTGTTTTAGTCGTCTCCTCAGTTGTCGAAAATTGCGAAATATCAATCCTTGGGAAAAGCTGTTCTCCTTTTTGTACTTTTATCCCATGTTCCAGAATTCCCCATTGATCAGCTTCTGCCCAGCGGATAATTCCTTCATTTAGACCTAAGAGCGCACAAATTCTGGACGGTAATCCCGGCATGAAAGGGGCAGTCAAAATTGCCATAACCCGTATACATTCCACGAACGTATAAAGCACCGTATCTAAGCGCTCCTGCTGATCTTCTTGCTTAGCAAGTACCCAGGGAGCTGTTTCATCGACATATTTATTACAACGTGCCACAAAACGCCAAATTTCTTCAAGTGCACTTGCGGGATCGAAAGCCTCAAGCCTTTTTTCGACAGCAATTTTAACCTCATGACTTAAAGTTTTCAATTCTCGCTCCTGTGAACCGTCTTGCCCTGGACTAGGAACAATTCCATCTCGGTACTTAACAACCATTGCTAAGCTCCGAGATACGAAATTACCAAAATCATTGGCCAAATCACTGTTTAGGCGTTCAACCACGTTATCTTCGGAATACGTGCCATCAGTTCCCACTTGCATTTCGCGCAATAAAAAATATCGAATAGCATCTGAGCCATATCTTTGAATCAACTGGAAGGAATCCTGCACATTTCCTCGGGATTTGGAAATTTTCCCTCCATCTTTAGTCAGATACCAGCCATGCCCATAAATTACTTTAGGAAGTGGAATATCTAAGGCCATTAGAATAATGGGCCAAATCACTGCATGAAAACGTACAATATCTTTTCCCATAATGTGTATATCAGCTGGCCAATACTTTTTATACTTTTCCCCATCCGGGTAACCGAGTGCAGAAATATAATTAATTAATGCATCGAGCCATACATAGACAACATGTTTTGGATCAAAGGGTACTTTGATCCCCCACTGAAATGTGGTGCGTGAAACGCAAAGATCCTCTAACCCACTTTCAATAAAGCGTAACATCTCGTTGCGACGGGAAACTGGTTGGATGAATTCCGGATGCTCTTCGATGTATTTATGCAAGGCAGCTTGATATTTTGAAAGACGAAAGAAATAACTTTCTTCCTTGAGCAGTTCAACATCTCGGCGACAATCCACATTAGGGCATTTGCCCTCAACTAATTTATTCTCCATCCAAAACGTTTCACAAGGGGTACAATACCAGCCCGAATACTCTGACTTATAGATATCTCCTTGTTCGTATAGCTTCGTAAAAATTTGTTGCACAACTTCTTGGTGACGGTCCTCGGTCGTTCGAATAAAATCATCATAAGAAATTTCTAGGGCTTTCCATAAGTCTTTAAAGCGTTCTACCACGCCATCAACATAGGTCTTGGGGTCTATATGATTTGCTTCGGCGGTGCGAACAATTTTCTGTGCGTTTTCATCGGTACCAGTTAGGAAGTAAACTTCATCCCCCAGTAATCTATGATAACGGGCAAGCGCGTCAGCTGCCACTGTTGTATAAGCCGTTCCAATATGCGGGCTTGAGTTCGGATAGAAAATCGGAGTTGTAATATAATATTTCAAAAAAACGCCCTCCCCCTCAATTTTCATTGGGAATTGTGTACTAATCAGCCTCCATGCCGCTGATGAATCTAAATGAGCTATTTACAGGGTAGAAAATATATCGATCAGTTTATTTACTTTGAGGTAGGTTAATACGTGCAAAGACGGTGTCTTTCTGGAAAGCCTTGCACGTGCGAAGACAGTGTCTTCGTGTCTGGAAGGTCTCTTTCATATTTGTCAAGTATACCCATAATTAGAGATTAATATGAAGGAACAAATTTTTCTTTTTTTGTTATAAAAAAGTAAGAAGCAAATAAAAAAAAGGGGTTGACTTTAAATGGAACGATTGGTATCATAAGGTTGTGGGTTTCCTGTCGAATGTTGTTGTAAAGAGGAGTAAAAAATTAATGATGAAATCAACTGGAATCGTGAGAAAAGTAGATGAACTTGGCCGTATTGTTTTACCGATTGAACTTCGACGTACTTTAGGTATTGACGAAAAAGACGCTCTTGAAATTTACGTGGATCAAGAAAAAATCATTTTGAAAAAGTATGAGCCTGCTTGTGTATTTTGTGGTAATGCAAGTGACAACCAACTTTTTCACGGTAAGAACGTCTGTCGTGAATGTGCAATCGCCATGGGAGAAACCGTATCTGGGAACGTTGAGTCAAAAGCTGTTTAATTCTTAGCACCTAATTACATAGACAAAAAAACTGTACTGACAATCCATTAATTAATTCAACTTTGAAGGCCTTTGAGGCCTTCTTTTTCATGCTATCACGGCGCCTTGCCGTACGCATCTAGCCAATCACACTGCAGGAGTATGCGTAATGAGTTGCAGTGTGGCGATAAGCTCGTTCGCTTATCGTCTTAGCCAGCGCTCTAATCTTGAACATCCTTGTTCGAGTCCGTGGACGGTTCGTTCAGAAATGCTTGATAAACCTCTGGCTTTCTTACCCCATAGCGCTTCGCCACTTCTTTCATGGCATCTTTCTTACTCAATCCATGGCTTATTCCTACTTTGACTTCTTGGCACCATTCTTCTGGACCACCGACTTGTTTCACGGAGATGTAGGGCGCGATAACAATACAACATTCCCCTCGTGGTGCACTTATCTTAAAGGCTTCTATTAACTCTAAGGCGGTACCCTTGTGCACCTGCTGATGCAATTTTGTCAACTCACGAACCACAGCCACATTTCGTTCCCCAAAGCACTCTAAGATTCCTTGTAAAGTCGCTACCAAACGATGAGGGGCCTCATAAAAAATCTGAGTCTGGGAAAGCTTAGCCATTTGCTCAAGGTCTCTTTTCCTTGCTCCTGTTGTAGCAGGCAAAAATCCATGAAAAGCAAAATGCTCCGTCGGCATTCCAGACATCACCAAAGCCGTGAGTGCTGCATTAGGTCCAGGCAAGACATCAACCGGAATATTCTCCGCCTGACAAAGTCGTATTACTTCACCTCCCGGATCAGAAATCCCTGGCATGCCTGCATCCGAAATGAGCGCAATCGTCTGGCCTTCTTTTAATTTCTCCACCAATTCTAGGGACTTCTTCTTTTCATTATGTTCGTGATAGCTGGTCATGTGAGTATTAATCTGATAATGTTGCAAAAGCTTTCGAGAATGACGCGTATCCTCAGCAGCAATCAAATCAACTTCCCGCAACGTATCTAAAACCCGCAAGGTGATATCTCCCAAATTTCCGATCGGCGTCGCACAGACATATAACGTACCTCTAGCCAACATACCTTCGACTCCTTGCCTGGTTTAATTAGTCTTTCCTCAAAAAGCCCATACAAAATAGGCAATCCCCTTCTAAAGGTTGACCAAAATGAAGGTGGCAGACATGGAAGCCCTCTTGATATAGACGCACAAGATTATCATGGGCGACTCCTTGAATGTGTTCGGCATTGGCAATAACTCGTTCCGTTTCTTTTTCTGGAAGGGTCCATTCCCTTTTTAACTTAATATTTTCTTCCTCTAATGCTTGAACATAAGGTTTTAAACGGTTTACCTCTTCCAAAAGGGAACGTAATTTTTCTTCTACTTCAGTAAGTGCCTGAGTCAACTGGCTCATACTTTCTCACTCTTTCCTTTGGGCTTTTCCCCTTTCCTATTGCGTTGCAGTCTAGCGTCAGGTTTTTGAGCGAAAGCACTGTCCACTCGGGGGTTAGCTTCATTTGGAGTTTCCGGCATCTTTTCTACTTGAGCGTTGTGACGTGAACAATGCTCTTTGTCATCTGATTTATAACAACCATTTTCATACTTAAGGCAGCACATGAGACGTCCACAAATTCCGGAAATTTTAGTTGGATTAAGAGAGAGCTTTTGATCCTTAGCCATACGAATCGAAACCGGTTCGAAGTCCCCTAAGAAAGAAGTACAACAGAGAATCCGTCCGCAAGACCCGACTCCCCCTAGCATTTTGGCCTCGTCGCGTACCCCTATCTGCCGTAGCTCGATCCGAGTCCTAAATATTGCGGCTAAGTCCTTCACTAATTCCCTGAAGTCTACTCGCCCCTCCGCCGTAAAGGAAAAAATAATCTTATTACTGTCAAACGTATACTCAACATCAACTAATTTCATAGGCAATTGATGTTCTGAGATTTTTTTCAAGCAAATTTGGAAAGCTTCTTTTTCTTTTGTTTTATTGTGCTCGACAAACTGTTCGTCCGCTGTCGTCGCCTTACGCATGACCTGTTTTAATGGTAAAATCACTTCTTCGTCAGTAATATGACGAGATGGGATGACCAATTCACCAAATTCCACACCCCTTGCTGTTTCCACAATCACTTTATCAGATGCTGCAAGTTTAAGGTCTCCCGGGGAGAAATAATATATTTTACCGGCGTGTTTAAAACGAACGCCTACAACCTCAATCACAGAGAGCCCCTCCTTGTTGGAATAATTCTGAAGCTAATACTTCGATAACCAATCTCGGATTTACTTGTTGTCGTAGGAGATCTGTAGCTTTTCCGATCGCCAAAAACTCAAATGGACGGCAAGTCCCTTTATGAATCTCTTCTTGAACCTGTACTGCTAAGACCTGCAAATAAAGAACGGCCTGATTTTTATCGATCGGGAACAACGAATAAAGTTTAAGAAAATCTTTTTCATCAACCGCAGTCCGAAACTTATTAACCCATTCTTGCAGCAATGGAACACCATGCCCAAAAATAGATGTTGCCAGATTCTGGTTTCCCCCACTTAATCGAAAGGCCGTAGCAGCTTCTCTCTGATCTACTTCCCCCAATCCCGTTAGCCAAGTCTCTTCCGAAAGTATGGGGAAATAAACAAGCTGCGCACGACTCTTTATCGTGGGTAAAATTCCTTCCGCATTTTGGGCACATAATATAATAACAGTTCGTTCCGGCGGTTCTTCGATAACCTTTAATAAGGCATTAGCTGCTGGCAACGTCAATGAATCCGCCTGCTCAATGACAGAAACTTTATATTTTCCCTCGTAATGCTTAAGGTATACCTTTTGTTGCCAGGCAAGAATCTGCTCAATCCCGATGGTTGTCTTAAGTGGTTTCAAACATAACATATCCGGATGATTTCCGCTGCTAATTTTATGACAGGCGTAGCATTCTCCGCAAGGTCGCTTTGACATAGACTGACTACAGTTTAAAAGCTTCGCTAATCGGAGAGCCACCTCCCTCTGATGCAACGCACTTCCTCCGTGAAACAGTAAGAGATGTGCCAAGCGGTTTTCAAGTGCCGCTTTCTCCAATAGTGCTAGCTGTAGATTCAAATATCCATCACACCTTTATAAACTGTTCAACTTTTAGGACAAATATTTAGCTCCACCAACCGGAACATAACCATCTTCGCCCCTTACTCCTCCTCGACAATCCAAATTTTACAACTTTTGAAGCCGTCCCACCCTTGCCAATGCCCCTCTCCAGCGGTGAGTAGTTTATCCAGAACTTCATAGGTTATTTGCTCGCCCATGACAATCACTGGAGTTCCGGGCGGATAGGGGGAGATCGTTTCCCCTGCGACATGACCAATACTATCCTTCAGAGAAATTTGGCGTTTATGGGCGAAGAAGGCTTGTCGTGGGGAAAGAACTAGTTTAGGCAAAGGAGAAAATGTATACCTAGTGTTTCCAACTCGCTTTTCTGATGCAGTTTGACCATTTGAATGTGCAAAACCCGCTAAACTTTCAAGCCCCTGAGTAAGTCTTCTGATATCTTCCCGTACGCTCCCAATTCCTAACATAAATAAGATGTTTTCCTCATCCCATAACTCCGGTTCGATGCCGAAACTCTCCCTGAGATATTTCACACACTGAGGAGCGGAAACACCCAGCGGGGACGTATTAATTAGGATTTTTGACCAATCCATGGTATGAATGCCATACGTTCCGACATCTTCTGGAGAGAGAATACGGAAACCCGTCCCCACCCTCTTATGAAGTTCTTCAACTTCTTCATGGAGACCCTCCCATCGTCCAAAATCCAAAGCGAATTCTCCGGCCCGTTCCAACGAGGCGAGAAGTAAATAACTTGGGCTTGAGGATTGCAAAAGTTCTAGACTTTGCCTCAAACGAGTGCGCGAAATCCTACTCCCCTGAACATGAAGCATAGCTGACTGAGTCAGGGCACTTAAGGTTTTATGAGAACTATGTAAGACAAGATCTGCTCCAAGCTTCAAAGCGCTCGGAGGAAATAATGGACCAAGATAGTGTGAACCGTGTGCCTGATCGACAAGAATCGGAGTATTAAATCCCAAGCGTGTCCTTTCATCCAACAATTGGTTCAGCTTAAAGCCTGTCCCATAATAACTTGGATAAGTGACATGGCAACCAGATACCTCTTGCCATGGAATCCGTTGTTTCTCTACCTCAAATCCTAAGGGAAGATTAAACTCCGGATGAACTGTAGGCATCACATATTCCGGTTTCAATCCACTTAAGACTAAAGCCGACATAACTGAACGATGGGAGCTCCTCTCCACAACAACCCGTTTATCCTCTGTGTCTTCCAAAGCGAGAAACATGGCCTGATTTCCAACCGTTCCACCATTAATAAGGAAAAATGTTTCTTCTGCTCCGAAAATCCCAGCCGACCGTTTTTGGGCCTCAGCAATAATCCCCTGCGGAGCGTGAAGCATATCAAGCCCTGGGAGCTCTGTTAAGTCGAAACCCAGAAAATCAAAGCCATTAAAAAACTCCTGTCGGCCTTTGTGACCAGGAGTATGGAAAGAGCAAAATCCTTGTTTATAATAACGGCTCAATCCCTCTCCAAGATCATCCACTGATGAACCTCCATTCACCTGAGACTTAAAAACATAGTTTACACATGATATCCTTTTATTTTATCATAAGTTTGTAAATTTTTCATCAAATTGGCTAATCAAAGATTTCAGTAACATTATTTAAAGCCGATGTGGTATGGGAGTCTGACTAGTATTAAAAAAGAAGACCTTTTATTAAAAACAGAAATTCCTGATATTCAGGAGAGTCATGTTCAGCCATGAACAATTCTCGCTGGCAATTCGAACAAAAAAACATCCCCCGTACTCGGAAGCCATCATACAGCCCCTCTTTTGGAACCTGCGCGCAACGATAGCAAACCGGAAGGACCTTTCCCTCGTTTACCAGCGTATCATGTTCTTTAATCAATTCACTGATTTCTACAGGGTTTCTTGTATGGGTATAGATATTCCTAATCATAGTCAACTTCCCCCTTATTACTTCTACCCCTAGTCTTACCTCTCTCTAGTTTAATTAGTCGTCGCACTACTGCTGGACATTCCCGAATGATGTATCGTGACTTGAACATCTAGTGAGACTGGGGAATCCGAAACTTTCTCCTCCCATTGATCCTTTACTGTCTTCCAATACGCTGGATTTTTCTGTTCAATATGCCGTCCAATTCCCAAAAAATCAAGGCCTAACTCTCTTTCTTTCTTAATCGAAAGCTCACATTCTTTCTCAATTACCTTAGCAAAGATCTTTTCGGCCTCTTTCATAAGCTCCAACCACTCTGGCTCGGAAAGTTGTTTCTTTAATCCCAAAACTTCATCAACCGTAATACTTGTTTTGATCTGGTATTGTAGCTCTATTGTTCCGTTATTACTTTTCACTTTGTACTTTGTCTTGGAGTTCAGGACTTGCCCACTAAAATTTACCGTACTTTCTCCAATACCCACCGTGTTGATTAAGCGGTGTATAACATTGTTCTCTAACCACATATACCCTTTGGTTTCTTCGTCCGTGAGCAAATCAACTAAGCGATCCCCTCTTAAAACCCCCGCACCTTGTATTCGTAACTCTTGTACCCCATCCTCTCCCTCTGCTTTGTATTCAATGCCCTCGTCCCCCGACTTTATACTCTCCACCACTGGGAGAATTGGCGCTGTACTTTTCCTACCCAAAACTGTCAGATAATGCCCTAGTCGTACTTTCGGGAAAGCCGATATAGTATCTCCTGTTTCAATATTACTTTTAATAAACTTAGCTGGTAATTCCCCTTTACGCAATTTCAAATTCAATAGATCTTGGGCTTTTCCTTTGGCTAAAACCAGGTACAACGACCGACGAAATTCAGAAAAACGATGTGCAAAATCCAGGATATCGTTAAAACCAGCCTTTGCCACATCCTCGCTGACGACGATAACCTTCAGTGAGCCCATAAAAGGTACGAGATTCAGAATCTTGGAGCTCATCTCATTGATTTCCCTTGCGCTTGAAACCTCATAACTATACGTCCAGCCTTCAACATCTGAAGCTGTCGCCCCACCTTTTTTTGGTAATGCATATTGTTCCGTAATAAGAAACGTGTCGGGCTTCTGCCCAAGATCAATTCCTACCCCGATCAGAGGAGCCAGTTGCTCCACTTCTCGTTTTCCCCAACACCCATCTAACAGCAAAATGCATAGAATCAAGATCAATATAAATCCTATTTTCTGTCCTTTGCCCCCATTACCTTTCATGAAGCACCAGCTCCCTGCTTCCAGCGCGAGACCCCCCAAAGGGTAAGTATCCAAACGGACGTAAAAGGCAAAATTAGATAATCATCGACGAGCCCAATTTCTCTGATCAAAGAATGCCCCCTCACAAACCCAAACGCGATTCCCATAAATACTACACAAACTGCGAGATCCCATATTAATCCCTTCAAGTTAATGACAGTTTCTAATCCCCAAGTCACCATGAAAAATAAGGCACTAACCTTTATGACCAGGGCCCCAAGCCAGACCCCCAAAAATATGGATTCAACTCCAGCTACCGTTCGGCTAATTTCCACCATTTTCCCTAATACAAGTAAACCGTAGAGCAAACGAATGGTCTCAGATGGTCCAAAAACTAGGATTTGCATTAGTGTGACCAAAGTGTTTAGAATACCGACGAATAAAACGGCTCGCCAAACCCCTTTCTTCAATTGACCATGATCTTGTTTACCAGTAGGTAGAAAATTAAGAATACCCACTAAGAAGAGAATATATTCCATTGCAAAGGGTGCAATTTTGAGTCCTCCCCAAAAAAGCGGTTTTAATCCCTCACTCAAAATTGGCATAAGTTCCCCCTGTTCAATCCGCGGTATGGAGAGACTAATATTCAAAGCCAACGCAATCACGATTAATGGAAAGATAACTTCGGTAAAACGCGCAAACACTTCGATCCCTGAACTTACCAAATAGAGAACAAGAAATAGTCCACCAAAGTAGAACACCCCGATGGGAGTCAAGGGCATAATCGAACGCTCATAGATGTCCCCACATTGACCTAGCAACAAACCCGCAAAGTAACCCGCAATCGAAATATACATAACCCCTATGATTTTCCCTATCCATTTTCCAAAGAGTGTTTCTGAAATCTGTAATAAATTTTTGTTCGGATACTGAGCAGAAAGTGAAAGCACCATTAAACCATAAGGAATTCCCAAGGCAAATGCCGGTAACACGCTCATCCAGCCATCCCGTCCACCGGCTCCGGTAACTGTCGATGCTACAGGGAGAAACGTTGTGCCCATGAGTACGGCTGCCCCTAGGGTCATAAATTGATGCGGAGAGATTCTTTCCATCGTTACCCTTTCCCTTTCCCACCAGATCGGGGTTCTTAACAAGCCCCCTTTTTCAGTTCATGCGCTCAAACACCATCTCGATCCTTCCAGCGTGAGACTCCCCATAGGGTTGGTATCCAAACGGTTGCAAGAGGCAAAATCAGATAACTTTCCATGAATGAAGCTTCCTTAGTTAAAGAAAATCTATTCGCAATCCCGAAAGCGATTCCCAAAAATACGGCACTCACAGCAACGTTCCATTTTAACCCCTTCAAATTAAACACGGTTGCTATACCCCAAATCGTCATGAAAAAAAAAGCACAACATTTTATAACTAGGACCCCAAGCCAAACTCCCAAAAATATGGATTCAACTCCAGCTATCGTTCGGCTTATTTCCACCATTTTCCCTAAGACAAGAAAACCAAATGCCAAACGAATAGTTTCTGCTGGTCCAAAGACAAGAATTTGAATTAAGACAACCAAAGTATCTAAAATTCCTACCAAAAAAACAGCTCGCCAAACCCCGGTCTTCAATTGACCAAGCTCTTGCTTACCAGTAGGTAAAAAAGAAAGGATCCCCGCTAAGAAGAGGATATATTCCATCGGAAATGGTATTACTTTAAGCGCCCCGAATAAAAGCGGTTTTAATCCCTCGCTTAAAATAGGCATAAGTTCCCCTTGTTCAATCCGCGGTATAGAAAGTCCAATATTCAGAACCATCGCGATTGCGACTATAGGAAAGACAACTTCGGAAAAACGAGCAAACACTTCAATCCCAGTCTTTACCAGGTAGAGTACGAGCAAAAGACTACCTAGGTAGATCACCCAACGAGGCGTAAACTGCATAATCGATTGCTCATAGATGATCCCAGGGATAGCCAACAATATTCCACCATAGTAACCCGAGATAAAAATATATAGGCATCCTAAAATTTTCCCTATCCATTTGCCAAAGATTTTTTCAGAAATCAGTAACAAATTTTGTTGCGGATACTGTTCAAAAAGTGATAGTACCATGAGGCCATAAGGAATTCCTACGGCTAATCCCGGTAAGACCGTCATCCAACCATCCCGCCCACCAGCTGCGGTAACAAATGTTGCTAAAGGGAGAAAAGTTCCGCCCATAAGTACTGCTGCCCCTAATGTCATGAATTGATGCGGAGAGATTCTTTCCATCGTTACCTTTTCCCTCCTGATCGGGGTTCCTTAACATCCATAAATTGAGGACGACGTTTTAATGCCCACCAAGGTGCCCGAACAAAGGTATCTTGTAACAAGGCCCGTATACGCATAGGGGCAATCGGGCTTAGGTAAGGCACTCCGAAAGAACGAAGGCTTAGCAGGTGAATTAAGATCACATACAGACCTACCGAGACCCCAAAGAAACCAAGAATACCCGCCAAAATCATCATTGGAAATCGCATGAGCCGAACCGCAAGACCCAAATCGTAGGTTGGAATGGCATAACTCGCTACAGCTGTCAATCCAATGATTATAACCATCAGAGGACTGACCAAGCTGGCCTTCACCGCTGCATCGCCTATGATAAGTGCCCCGACTATCCCAATTGTCTGTCCAATAGGTTTTGGTAAGCGGAGCCCAGCTTCCTGCAATATTTCTAATGTGACCGTCATAATTAAGGCCTCTAGAAGGGCTGGAAAGGGCACTCCTTGCCTGCCAGCAGAAATGCTCATCAGGAGATCTGTAGGTATAATTTCCTGATGAAACGTCGTTACTGCTATATATATGCTAGGAGCCAACATTGCTACAAAGGCCCCTATATATCTAACAAAGCGTGAAAGGATTGCAACCATGGCCCGTTGGTAATAGTCTTCATTAACATTTAAAAACTGCATGAATGCTACCGGTACCATAAGTACTATAGGGGTTCCGTCGACAATGATTCCCACTTTCCCTTCCAGGAGCTTTCCCGCTAGGACATCCGGACGTTCCGTAAAGGCGATTTGAGGAAAGGGCGAATAGGGATTATCCTCAATCATTTCCTCGATATATGCATTCCCTTGCATGCTATCCATTTTAATAGTGCCCAGCCTCCTGAAAACTTCAGAGACGATATCCGGACTTGCTATTTTATCAATATAGGTAACTACAAGGTCGGTATTCGTCATATCTCCAAGTTTTAAAGAGATTATCCTCAAGGCGGGATGTTTGATCTTGCGCCTTAAAAGCGAAGTGTTAATCCGAAGCGTTTCCGAAAATCCCTCACGTGGCCCTTTAACGATCGTCTCTGTGACCGGTTCAACAACGCCGCGATTAGCCCATCCCCTAGCACCGATAACGATAGCTTCCGTCAAGTTGCCAAAGAAAATAACTGAATCACCGGAAAGAATAGCATCAACAGCATCTCTCATTTTGGATATTTTTTTAATCTCTAGACCGGGGAGTAAACTTTGGAGTGTTATATCCACAACATTTGATAAAGTCACTTTTGCTAATTCCGGATGTCCTACCAATTCCACCATGAGAGGCTTAAGAATAAATTGATCCAATAGATTTTTATCAACTAATCCATCTACAGCAGCTACTATACAGGGAATACGTTCTTTCCCTTGAAGGAAAAACTCCCGAAACACGACATCACTGCTCTTCGATAAGATCTCCTTCACTACTTGTCCAGATAAAGGCTTAGTTAGATTTTCGTCAGAAGAATACGAGGGCGACTTACGTATCTGCCGTTCTCCCTTTGGGCGAATCGTAAGTTCTTTGAACATTTTCAGCCAACTGCGCACCGTTATCTTCCTCCTTATCTAGCTTATTTTGTCCGACAACTAGTCTATTATTCGCCTGTCTTCTATTCTCTTCTCTACACCACGAAACTCAACCCCCTCCCCCCTCAATTTTTCTAAGCAACAAAAAGAGAGCAGGTTAGCTGCTCTCTTCCAATGTCTAGATATTAAATCCATTATCTATAATTAATCCCACTTTTGATCAGCAAGGCGTTTGTATGAATCATAGCGGACCTTCGCATATTTTTCAGCGCCCACAAAGAGTTCTTCCGCACTTTCAGGGAAGGTATTCAGCAAGGAAGAGTAACGAACTTCACCCATAATGAATTCACGGAAGGAAGTTGTCGGCTCTTTAGAATCGAGACTGAATGGATTCTTGCCCTCCTCGATGAGATCTGGGTTATAGTGATAGAGATGCCAGTAACCGGAGTCAACCGCTTTCATCTGCTCTTGTACGCTTTTAGTCATGCCCGCTTTAAGACCATGATTAATACAGGGCGCATAAGCAATAATCAGAGAAGGTCCTTTATAAGCCTCTGCTTCTTTAATAACTTTAATCGTTTGAGCCATGTTTGCGCCCAAAGCAATTTGCGCTACATAGACATATCCATAACTCATCGCGATCATGCCTAGGTCTTTCTTGCGAATCTTTTTACCAGCTGCAGCGAATTTGGCCACCGCTGCTCGTGGGGTAGACTTGGAAGACTGTCCTCCAGTATTGGAGTAAACCTCAGTATCCACTACAAAAATATTCACATCGTCTCCGGAAGCTAGGACATGGTCTAATCCCCCAAATCCGATATCATATGCCCAACCGTCTCCACCGAGGATCCACTGAGATTTCTTGATAAGCTGATCTTTCTTAGCTAGGATCTCTGTGAGGACTTTGTTATCCCCAACGTACCCATTAAGGCCTGCCAGAACCTTCACAGTCGCTGCTTTGGAGGCTTCAGCATCATCCCAGCCCTTGAGCCACTCCTGAAAAGCTTCTTTTAGCTCAGCACTAATTTCCATGTCCAATGCTTGTTTCATCAAATCCGTTAGTTTTTCGCGTTGTTGACAAACGCCCAAGTACATACCATAGCCAAACTCAGCGTTGTCTTCGAACAAAGAGTTGGCCCAACTTGGTCCTTTCCCTTCCTGGTTAGTGGTATAGGGAATTGAAGGAGCACTGCCGCCCCAGATGGAGCTACAACCGGTAGCATTGGCAATCATCATTCGGTCGCCATATAGTTGGGTGATCAGTTTGATATAAGCTGTTTCTCCGCACCCTGGGCAGGCACCGTTGAACTCAAGTAAAGGTTGAGCAAACTGGCTTCCTTTAACTGTAGTGACATCAAAAAGCTTGCTCTTATTCTTTAGGGTCACCGCATACTCCCAGTTCTCGGCTTGTTGTTCCATTTGCTCCTCTGCTGGTTTCATGATCAGAGCCTTGCCCTTAGCCGGGCAAACTTCAGCACAGTTCCCACACCCAGTGCAATCTAACGTACTTACTTGAACACGGAATTGCAGACCTGTTGCCTCTTTACCGTTCGCTTTCTTACCGATGAAGGCTTCTGGGGCATTTTTCACTTCTTCCTCGTTCATTAAGAAGGGGCGAATCGCTGCGTGCGGGCAAACATAAGAACATTGATTGCATTGAATACAGTTATCGATCTGCCACTCCGGTACGATGACAGCGATACCACGTTTTTCAAAACAGGCGGTTCCTACAGGGTAAGTTCCATCTTCACGTCCCAGTAACGTGCTCACGGGGAGGTTATCTCCTTCCAAGGCATTCATCGGACGAAGAATGTTACTGATGAAATCAGGTTCTTCAACAGCCGAGGCAACCTGAGCTTGTACGTTGTCTGCATTTTCCCAAGCAGCTGGAATTTCTACCTTGACTAGGGAAGAAACACCGTGATCAATTGCCGCAATATTCATATCCACGATGTTTTGGCCCTTTTTACCATAGGTTTTTAAGACGGAAGCTTTAAGATAATCAACAGCCTCTTCGACAGGAATCACATTAGCAAGCTTAAAGAAAGCAGCTTGCATAATCATGTTAATGCGAGAACCAAGACCGATTTTATATCCGATCGATATGGCGTCGATGATGTAGAAGTTGACTTTGTTTTTCGCAAGAGCTTGTTTCATAGCTGCTGGAAGTTTTTCTTCCAGTTCTTCCGCTGTCCACTGGCAATTCAAAACAAAGCTGCCACCTTGCTTGAGTCCTTTTAAGAGGTCATACTGGTGAACATAGGTTTGGTTATGACAAGCAATGTAATTCGTGCCTGTCACATAATAAGGAGATTTAATTTGCTTTTTACCAAAGCGAAGATGGGAAACTGTAATACCGCCGGATTTCTTGCTGTCGTATTGAAAATAAGCTTGCGCATAAAGTTTGGTGTGATCCCCAATAATCTTAATCGCTTGCTTATTGGCACCGACTGTACCATCAGCGCCAAGACCCCAAAATTTGCAAGAAATTGTCCCTTCTGGAGCAGAGTCGATGATTTCATCTTCCGCTAAAGATTTATAGGTTACATCGTCTAGGATACCAATGGTAAAGCTATTTATTGGTTTTTCCGATTGAAGGTTTTTATATACAGCTAGAACTTGAGATGGAGTTGTATCTTTAGAACCTAAACCATAACGTCCACCGACGATCACCGGTTTGATATCGCTTGAGTAGAAAATATCCTTAATATCCAGATAAAGAGGTTCCCCCGTGGAGCCTGGTTCTTTAGTACGGTCAAGCACCGCTACTTTCTTAACAGTTTTAGGCAATACTTTAAAGAAATAATCACTGGAGAACGGACGATATAGGTGAACTTTAACTACCCCAACTTTTTCCCCTTTTGCTACGAGATAATCAATTGTCTCCTCAATCGTGTCGCAGATCGAGCCCATTGCCACTATGACATACTCTGCATCGTCTGCACCATAATATTGAAATGGGTGATATTCACGGCCAGTAAGTTCCTTGTATTCTTGCATAGATTGTTCGACTAAGTCAGGAACAGCAGCATAGAAACTATTAGATGCTTCACGGCCTTGGAAGTAAACGTCTGGGTTTTGAGCCGTTCCGCGCAGTACCGGATGCTCTGGATTCAAAGCACGGTCCCGGAAACCTTGTACCGCTTCCATGTCTAAAAGTTCGGCGACTTCCTCATACTCCGGTACTTCAATTTTTTGAATCTCATGCGATGTACGGAATCCGTCAAAGAAATGAAGGAACGGTATACGGGATTTGACCGTTACTAAGTGTGCAATAAAGCCCATATCCAAAGCTTCTTGTACGTTATGTGAAGAAAGCAGGGCAAAACCCGTCGCCCTCACTGACATAACGTCCTGATGATCGCCAAAAATTGAAAGCGCGTGGGTTGCCAAAGCACGCGCGCTAACATGGAATACGCACGGCAGAAGCTCGCCGGCAATTTTATACATGTTGGGAATCATTAAAAGTAACCCTTGCGAAGCAGTATAAGTAGAAGTTAAAGCCCCAGCCTGAAGTGAACCGTGTACTGCTCCAGCAGCACCCCCCTCAGATTGCATTTCCACAACCTTTACATTTTGTCCAAATATGTTTTTCCTTCCGTAAGCAGCCCATTCATCAACAAATTCAGCCATAGTTGAAGATGGGGTGATAGGGAAAATTGCGGCAACTTCCGAAAATGCGTACGACGCGTGAGCGGCTGCCTCGTTGCCATCCATAGTTTTCATTTTAGCCATTAGTTGTTTCCTCCTAAATATGTGATTAATTTAATTATAGGGCACTATGAAGGTTACTACCTCCTTATATCCCCCAAAACCCAAATTAAGATCAAAAATAGCTATGGGATTTAGATTTAAAATATTCAATATACAATTATATACAAAAATAGACCGAGGGAACCAATTCAGGTCAAGCCCGAATAGTTCCCTAAGAGATATTATCAGTATACCCTTTAATTGTTTCATTAGTCAATAATTAAATTTTGATAAGCTTGCATAATTAATCCTATCAAATCCCTAAAAATTGCAATACGGCAAGAGTTAAAACTCCAGGAAACCCTAAAAGTCCAACTAAAGTGATCGTAAAAAAATTAATAGGAATTGCGTAGCCAAGAATACTGAGCAAAAAGTCAAACAACCAGAGTCCTACAATTCCACCTAAAATATGAATAATTAGTTTTAAAAACAAGTTTGGCTTACCTAGTGCGGAACGAACAACTAATCCAATAAGTAAAATGAATAGACCAAGAAAAATCAAGGTCATGAATTCTCCTCCTCATCCAGTGCTAGTCCCTAAATAAGTATGCACTGGCAGGGTAAAGAAGAACTTCAAGTTAGTTAAGGACTCTTAATAATATATTACCAAATTAATGGATAATTTTCCCCTCCTTCCTTTACTCAATCATCCACACTAAGTATTTATGAGCTTTTGCAAGCAGTCGCACAGTTTCAATATATGAAACTGTGTTTCATCTACCTCCATTATCTATCCTATTATTAAAATAGTCAATAGAATAACCCGTAGAATTCTGTCAAGCGCTGTCCCTTCGCCACAAAGTTTTCCTTTTGGGATAAGCGGCTTCGGTGAAACCCTACACTGGAGGCTTTCGTCACATGAGACTATCGTGTTCGAGATTAGAGCGCCGCCCACGAAAACACTGTTTTCGCACAGATTACCCTGCTTGCAGACACTGTCTTCGCACGTATTAGATTTCTTGCAGGATGGCAAAGCGCCGTGGTGCCGCGCCGTGGCATGGGAGTCTGATAAGTATAAAAAAGCATGCTCACTGAAATTTATTACTTACAGCGAGCATACTTCAACATTACTAAAACCTATATTTATAGCAGCCTACGTCCTTCTAAAGCACGCGCTATGGTTACTTCATCGGCGTATTCAAGATCTCCACCTACAGGTAAGCCGTGTGCTATACGTGTTACCCTGATTCCTAACGGCTTTAGCAAGCGGGCTAAATATAAAGAAGTTGCCTCTCCTTCTACGGTGGGGTTCATCGCCATAACCACTTCTTTTATTCCATTTAATCGTTTTAAGAGCATATCGACGGTCAACTGCTCCGGACCGATGCCGTCCATCGGCGAAAGAACACCGTGGAGAACATGATAAACCCCTTTAAATTCCCCAGTTTTCTCTAAGGAAACAACATCCCTTGGATGCTCAACTACACAAAGCGCCGTCAGATCTCTTTGCGTATTTTGACAAAGAGCACATGGGTCTCTATCTGTAAAGTTCGAACAAATCGAACACTTTCTGATATCTCGATTAGCCACTACGATAGCCTTCGCTAAATCTTCCGAAATCCGCGGTTGTTGAAGAAGGTAAAAGGCCAATCGCCCTGCTGTTTTGGGGCCAATCCCCGGAAGACGGGCCAAACTACTGATAAGATCTGCCAAAGGCCGTGGGTATTGTAAAAAATCCATACCTCACCTAAAACAATCCGGGGATCTTTAAACCACCGGTCAGTTTACCCATTTCATTGCTGGCCATTTCTTGAGCTTTCCTTAATCCCTCATTTAATGCCGCTTTTATGAGATCTTCTAGCATCTCTACATCCTCTGGGTCAACGGCTTCAGGTTTGATTTTCAACTCGACTAGTTCCATTTTTCCACTTACGATGACCTGGACCATTCCTCCGCCTGATGAGGCATCTACCGTTTTAGTCAGAAGTTCTTCCTGTACCCTTGCCATATCCTCTTGCATTTTTTGAGCCTGCTTTAACATTTGATTCATATTACCACCCATACCGCCGCCCATTCCCTTTAAACCTGCCATATTAACACATCCTATCTTTGTTTAATACTAACGCAAATTTTTATAACCTTTTGGTATTTACTCCCTCACGACCACACGATCCGACCCGAACATGTCTTTAGCTTTGTCAATCAACGCTTGCTCTTGCCTTTTCAGGTCTTTGCCCTCCGGCGTCTCTTTGGTTATAAATTCGTTTTCCATAAAATTCTGTAAAGTTAGAGTAGCCCCAAAGAGTTGTTTTAAAACATCCTCAATTGTCTGCCGATTTTCAGTTTGGTTAACTTTGTCCTTGTGAAAGGAACATCCTTCTCGGAAAAGGATTGTCAAGGTATTTTCCTTGAGTTGAAAAGGTCTTCCTTCCATCAAAAAAGCCTGAGTTGATTTTTTCTGTTTTTTAACCTGATCTAAAACTTCATTCCAACGTTCTTGAATCCCCATAATGCTTAAGCTAAGTTTAGTCCCAACTGCTGAGTTCCCTGAATATGAATCGGGAATTTTAGGCTCTACGTTTAGTGTCTTTTGGGATGGGGCTAAATCTTTCATGACCACCCGACCCATTTTAGGGCCGACCGGAGGCATCACTTCAGTATCATCTCCATGAACAATACGTAAACCTTGAATTTGTTGCTCCATTACAGCTAATCGCTTTAAGATCTCTTCCTGCCCACTAATTGCACTTGGTTGACTTTCATGAATCGTCTGAACTAATAGGAGTTCTGCAGCTAAACGAGCGTTTGGCGCATATTTGAGCTGACCTTCTCCCAGTAAAAGTATGGAAATCCAGCGTAATATTCGGGAAATTCCGAGCCGTTTACTCTGTTTAACCAAACGATCTTGTATATGTGGTGCTACTAAAGGCGTTTCTCCCGTGGCTGAGGTTAAAAGCATTTGGCGTAGATAATCCAAGAGCTCCCTAATGATCTGCCGTGGGTCACGCCCTTGCTGAATGCCCTCTGCTAAAAAGGTTAGGCTCTTGCCATAATCAGAGGAGACTAGTGCCTCGACTAACTGGGCACTGAAGGTCTCCCCCACCATTCCTAGTACCAGATACACTTCCTCCACTCCGATCGGGTCATCCTGAAGAAGGCACTGATCCATAATACTTAAAGCGTCCCGAAGGCTTCCTTCAGATTTCTGAGCAATCACCACTAAAGCGCCTGGATCAACCTGTCGGTTTAACGATAAGCATACTTCAACTAATCGTTTTTGGATATCTTCTACAGAGATCCGATGAAATTCAAAGCGTTGTACGCGTGAGAGAATCGTCAAAGGTATTTTCTGAACCTCGGTAGTTGCCAAAATAAAAATAACCTGCGACGGAGGCTCCTCCAGAGTCTTGAGCAAGGCATTGAAAGCCTCTGTTGTTAACATATGTACTTCATCAATAATATAAACTTTATGTTTCCCTTGGATTGCACTTAACTTGACATTTTCGCGTAAGTCGCGAATTTCATCAATTCCACGGTTTGAAGCAGCATCGATCTCAAATACTTCCATGGCCGAACCTTGGTCAATGCTAAAACAGGAAGCACAATGATTACAGGGTTCCACACCTTCCCGCTGGTCACAATTCAAGGCCTTTGCTAAAATTTTTGCGGCAGTTGTCTTACCCGTGCCTCTTGGTCCACTAAATAAATATGCATGGGCGATCTTCTCTTGTTTTAGGGCGTTGACTAACGTTTTCGTAATATGCTCTTGACCTACTATATCCTTAAACATTCTTGGACGCCATTCACGGTAAAGCGCTAAATATGCCATACTATCACCCTCGATAAACAGAGTATATCAAAAAAGATGGTACATTGACCACCTTAAACTAAAATATATCATAGCCGTACACCCTTGATCGAACCATCACCTCCGAACGTTACCTTGATCGGTAGACTCAATTCAGGCAACCCCACGGCACACAAAACGTTCTCCTTAGTGCTGCTTCCGTCAAGATCTGACACGGTTCGGAGTGTCCTGTTGCGTAAGACCAAAATTTCATCGCCCCCCCATCAAAGACAGCTTCACAGGCGAGGACCTTTCGTGGGAATTCCACCTTGCTATAGCGGACTGCAAGTTACAGGGAACCGCTACCTCCCCATCTAGTACGGCTAAATCAATTATAACAAAATGTAGCAAACTTAGCTAGCATCCACGTGCGAAGACACTGTCTTCGCACCTATTAACCTTCTTGCAGACACTGTCTTCGCACGTATTAGCATTCTTTCAGCCTTAAGGCGAAATGTTGGTACAGTCAGTTAATACTTTCTGTACAGTAAAAAAGCCGAAGTCGATTACTTTGGCTTGAAACCTCTAATAATGGCGGAGAGAGAGGGATTTGAACCCTCGACACCGGTTGCCCAATGTACCCGCTTTCCAGGCGGGCGCCTTCGACCACTCAGCCACCTCTCCGTGCTCAGTAACCTCAAAAGATAAATTGAATTTATATGAATTTAGTGAACAAGAGAGATTATATCGTAAAGAGGCAAGCGAGTCAATGGTTATATTCCTGTAAATTTATGTTAGTCCCTTGAATCCCTAAAAAGGTACCCGTTTTTGATGTAGAGCACCTAGTACTCAGTTTTAATAGAACTTTAGCGAAGTCATTTGTATGCCAAAACTCTAAATTTCATAGTATTCATACGGATTCACATATTATTCTCTTTTAAAAAATTGATTTAGCTTTTCCCAGAAGTAAAGCCGCACCTTCGGAGAAACAGTCATGGATTTTTCGGCATGTTTGCTAGAGTAATTAATCGGAATCCCCTGTTTTCCATCCACTTGAACTGCCGTAGAATGGTCGATATCAATAAAGCAGAGCGGAGGGAAAAGCACACACCACCAGTTAGACCCTTGTCCTTCTCCTATCACGACATTCAACGCTTCATATTCGCCGGCTGGCAGCACTAATGACCCATAGGATTTGGTGGGAAAAGAAAAATACCCATAATCTGTTCTTACACGATAATCCTTACCCCACATCTTAATTACAGAACTCCCAATACTCTCCATATTGGGACGGACCTGCTTAAGGATTTGCCGTGATTCATTTAATGACTGCGAAAGAGCCAACCGAGGAGAAACTTCTTTCAAAATGGCATCTCGAACTGCCCTCTTCAACGCTTGGTCCTGTTTGCTGTCCGAATTAGCAAGGACATGAAAACGAATTAGCTGATCAGGCATAGGAGCGAGCTCCGATTCGTTTATTGCCTTATCTATGGTATTAGTTTCCATAGAATTCCCTTTACGAATAGTTCCCCAATAAGCCCCACTAAGAAGAACTCCAATGATACCTAAGCAAATTATAATTCTAACTACTTTCATAAAGCCTGAACCCCTCTCCTGGACATGCCGTATTAGTTGTCTAATCACTTTCAAGCCATCTATACCTAATCTAAGTCTGTCCAAGAATGTGAAGATTTAAGCAAAGTAGTATAATTAAGAACCAAAAATCCAGCACTCTTTAGAATGCCGAATTTAGGAACCTCATTTTCAGTTGGAGAATAAGTAACGGTTACTTGCTAAATGTTTCTATTAAACTTATGTTTTTCTTAAGTTTTAGTAAATAAACTCTGCGGTTCATCTATTTCCACAGTTAAATTATTCGGCTTGAATAAACGACTATCTCCCAACTTTACTGCTATAGCAATTTTCGTCATTCCGAACGCAAGATGAGATATAAAGGTGGCAATTGCATCCTTAGGTTTTACAGGATAACTAGCTGTGGCACCCATTTTAGAGACGACTCCATATAAAGAAGCCCATTCGGCGGCACCTAATCCAGCCCCTTTTATTAAATATTTGTTCTTACCCATAAGTGTAAGCCAATATATACTGGTTACTCCAAGTCCTGCTGCAACCATATTGTCTGCAATTACACCAACTACTCTTCCATAAGGGGATGATACATCTGATTTTTTCAAGAAAATTCCAGCAGCAGTTGTATAACCATTACTCTTTGAAAAACCTGATTTATTTAAAACCTTTTCAACTGCTATTTTAGCTAAATTCCCTCCCAATCCAGATATTAGACCTATCCAAAACCTGTCCCCAATCTTTTTCAATATTTCCACCTCGCAGATTTCTTATCTAAAATTATATTTAGCTTTTCCTGACATTTCGTGTACTATTACCACCAATTTATGCCTATAAAAGATTATTTAACAAATAAAAAGAAAGATCCCCGAGCAGCTTATGGACTCGGGGATACCTTCTTTTCCTAAAATCTTCTATCCCATATAATAGCCTTGCAAATACCAGCCCACATCAATCTACTACTAACTAATGACCATACGAGATCGTATTAGGAAAGGGCCTAAGCTATTTTTCTTTTTTAAATTTGGTTTTTTCTAAACCAAAGATTTCAAATCCTGGATTCGATTTTGAGCTTGCTCTTTCATACGCTCATTTCCACCTTTGATGACAATAGACTGGCGAAAATAGTTTCTCGCCTCCGCAATTTTGCCCATCTTAAAGTTCAACTCTCCTAAAAGTAGATAAAGGTATTGATCTTGTGCTGCGGTTGTTTTAACTGAGGAATTTATTAGATTTAGAAAATACTCTAAGGCCTTACTGGTAGCTGCTATAGACAGTTCCGCTTCTTGAACATCGTTGTATAACCAAGAAAGCCTTAACCAGAGCTTGCCAAGTTTTTCAAAGTCCGGTGATGGTAATTGTTGAAGCCAATATAACGTTAAATAATAATCTTTAAATACCTGAATTAACGACGGAGGTCCATTTAAACTGGGCCCGAAGATATCTTTTGCAATACTCGATAACTCCTTGATTCGTATTCGTTCTCGGTCCGAAATATTTGGAAAATCCGAGTTAAAATTTGCATAGTAACAATGAGGACAGACCCATACAATGTACCATAACATATCAAAGTCAGAATAAACATGTCGATAATCGGGCTCTATCTGCTTTAGCCTAAGCTTTGATGACCGAATCATTTTAACTTCGATTGTTTGGCCACAGACTGGACAAAGTATCTTCTTACCAAATAAATATTCAGAATGATTTGTTGGTGCCGTCTCTTTATATTTTCCAATATATTGTATCAATTTACTAAAGTCATCACATTCCGGTGTATTCTCATGTGTGTTCTCTAGCTTGTTTTCTTCTTTGATTTCAACTATCGTCAAAGGACCTGTGTCTTCCAAGGGTTCTGAATTAAGACATAATTGGTCCTTGTATTTCGCTAATTCAGCATTTTGCCTTCTTATACGTTCACTTAAACTTTTCATTATTCTCAAGGCAAGAGCGGGCTCCTGACAAATTACGCTTTCAAAATTACTTATGTTCACTGCAACTGTCGTTGTTTCTTCTAGTGCCTGAACTGTGGCACTGCGTTGCAAACCTTCCAATAGTGCCATCTCCCCAAAGGTGTCCCCAGCCTTAAGCAGGGCAATCTCTACCTTATTTTCATTGGGAGCAGTAATAAGTACTCTAACACTTCCAGATAGAATAATAAACATTTCCGACCCTGGGTCGCCTTCTTTAAATATTATGTCTTGAGCTCCAAACCGTCGGACCGAACACACTTTAACAAGCTTCTTGATATCTAACAAATAAGTTCACCCCCTATCAAAAGGGTCTTCTGCTACCCCAAGATTCAATTTCGAAAGACTGTTAATCATTAATATTCCTACAGTAATAATATACCTCTTTACAGTACTATCGGGCTATAAAAATATTTAGAATATTAGAAAAGGTAGAATTATTATTCGGATGGCTCATTAAATAACAACCAATAAAAGTAAAAGGTAATCGCGTTAAACCGCAAAATCCCTTGATGTGAATTAAGGCAATAATTGATCTTTGTACTTAGCTAATTCAGTATTCTGCTTTCTTATGCGTTCACTTAAGCTCTTCATAATTCTCAAGGCGAGAGAGGGTTCCTGACAAATTACGCTTTCAAAATTACTTTCATTAACTGCAACCGTCATTGTTTCTGTAAGTGCCTGGACAGTGGCGCTACGGTTCAGATCTCCCAAAAGTGACATCTCCCCAAAGATGTCCCCAGCCTTGAGCATAGCGATCTCTAACTTATTGCCATTGGAAGAGGTAATAAGTACTCTAACACTTCCGTATAGAATAATGAACATTTCTGACCCTGGGTCGCCCTCTTTAAAGATTATATCTTGTGAACCAAACTTTCGGGCCGAACACACCTTAACTAGCTTTTTGATATCTAACAAATTTGTTCACCCCTATTTTTGTACTAATATTTTTCTGTCTTTACAGGTAATAACTAATAATCTGTACTCGTTAAAAGTGCCTGTCCTGGTCGGAATCTAATTCTTTATCCTACTTTACACAATTATCAATAAAGTCCTTCTACATTATACAGTAAAAATAATTCTTTAAAATGAAAAGTGCCTTCGCATTAAGTCGCAAAGGCCCCTGAATATATCTATGTAATGGCGGAGGAGGTGGGATTCGAACCCACGGACCCCTTTCGAGGTCAAACGATTTCGAGTCGTTCTCGTTATAACCACTTCGATACTCCTCCGTATCTAACGCACTTAAAACCATAGTCTTTGATTATAAAATTAACGCTGTAAATCAGCGCAATCTTTTAAAAAATAATTTTAAAATATCCTTGCATTCATCTTCCAAAACCCCTGCCACGACATCGACTCTATGGTTCCACAATTTATAATCTAGGACATTCACCACGGAACCTGTAGCTCCGCCTTTTAGATCCATCGCCCCATAGACAAGTTGCTTTATACGAGACTGCATGATAGCTCCTGCACACATCGGACAAGGTTCTAACGTAACATACAGGGTAGCATCCGTCAACCGCCAACTTCCTAGTACTTTGGCTGCTCGTTGGATTACTAAGACCTCAGCATGTGCTGTAGGATCGTTTTCCTGTTCTCTTTGATTATGCGCTGAAGCAATCACTTGACCATTATGAACAATAACTGCACCAATGGGTACTTCGCCCTGTTCAAAGGCCATCTGAGCTTGTCTGAGCGCGACCTGCATCCAATCTTGATGTAGCATAGTTACCTCAATATATTGGTGACCCTGGGAGGAATCGAACCTCCGCAAGACAGGGTTTAGGAAACCCCCGCTCTATCCCCTGAGCTACAAGGCCATAGATAGGACTCATAAATATTATTCTGATAGCTATCTGTTATTAATCTGAATTATCCAGTGGCTAAATGTACGATATTCGAACCTCGAACATCGTGCCTCGAACCTCGATAATGGTGCGTCCGGAGGGATTCGAACCCCCGACATTCAGATTCGAAGTCTGACGCTCTATCCAGCTGAACTACGAACGCATAAATAGGAAACTTAATGAAAAGCCCAATAAGAAGACATTCTCTCGAACTTCGAGCTTCGAACATCGAACTTCGATATGGCGGAGGGGGTGGGTTTCGCTTTCACGCCGGGGCGGGAAAACGCTTCCAATGGTCGCGTTTTCTGTTCCGCCCGTTCGAATCCCACCCTAATTTTGTCATATAATTGGCGGAGGGGGTGGGATTCGAACCCACGGACCCCTTGCGAAGTCACCGGTTTTCAAGACCGGGTCCTTAAACCGCTCGAACACCCCTCCAAGAATTGACGGCCGATAAATAGCATATCATAAATACAAAATAAAAACAACTATACTTTTTGTTTCTATGAAAAAAACTTGGCTTGCGCCCACGGAGACACTGTCTTCGCACGTATTAGCCTTCTTGCAGACACTGTCTT
>LOEW01000131.1 GCA_001516045.1 Desulfosporosinus sp. BRH_c37 | reverse complement strand
GCAATGGTCTTCAACAGATAATAGCTTCCGTAATTCTTGATACTCTCCAGCGCCGTGGCCCTTGGCTGGGGTTTCCTGCCGTAAATCCTGAAATAATTGTCGTTGGGGATCAGCATGCCTGTTTCCTTTTCATATTTGCCAATGGTCGTCTGATGGCTAGTCGGCTGATCTTTGCTGTTTCGGTACCCCTGGCCGATATGATAGACATACTCGTTGCCTTTAATGACCTTGTGGGACACGTTCTTCTCCGGCATCGGAACTGACGCATAGGATGGCTGTGATAACTTGGTCATGAACATCCCTCCATACGCTATTTTTATGATAATATATTAACATATACAAGGCTATGATTTCAAGCTATATTACGAACATATACCAGTATTTTCGCCATTTTCATGGCTAAAATACTGGTATATGTTAATTCTTCGCGGGATTTAGGTTTAGAGAAGAGGAAATACATGCTTTTACCACTTAGCCAGTTACCGGAACTGAGTCCGAATCGTCAAGCTTTTCCACTGATTAAGGAATATCTCTCCAGAGGCGAACTGCTTCAGATTAAGGTTCACGAGCAAAACGGGGTAACGGTGATCGACTGCGGGGTTCATGTCGAGGGCAGTTGGGAAGCTGGGATTTTGTTTGCTTCTGTTTGTCTCGGAGGGCTAGCTCAAGTTAAGCTGCATTGGTCGGACTTCAAGGGGTTACACTGGCCATCGGTTGAAGTAGTCACGGATCACCCTGTACGAGCCTGTATGGCGTCACAATATGCTGGTTGGCCTATCAAAACTGGCAAGGGGTTGACCATGGGTTCCGGTCCGGCGCGAGCTATTGTTCATAAGGGTAGTCTGTTCAGACTGTTAGGATATGAAGATCATTCTAAGACGGCCATTATCTGTTTAGAAGGAAGGGAATTTCCGTCAGAAGAAGTAATCCAGCATATTATAGAGGAGTGTCACTGTGATCCCTCGAATCTCTACATCTTAGTGGCACCGACTGCGTCCCTGGTGGGTTCTGTTCAGGTAGCTGCCCGGGCCTTGGAAACAGGCTTATTTAAACTTAGGCGATCGGGCTATGACTTAGGAAAGGTCGTCTCTGGTTGGGGTGTTTGTCCGATTCCACCCGTAGCGCGTGATACTCTGAGTGGCTTAGGACGGACGAATGATGCGATTTTGTATGGTTCAACGGTACTTTATAACCTTCGTGATGACGATGAAACGCTGGAACATGTGGTGAAGCAAGTTCCCTCATCTTGTAATCGAGAATATGGGCGCGCTTACATGGAAGTACAGGCGACTAATAAGAACTTTTTTAATATAGACCCTGATCAATTTACTCCGGCGGAAGTTTGGCTATGTAATTTAAACAGTGGCCGCTCGTTCCATGCCGGACTCTTACGACCGGATATTTTACAAAAATCATTTGGGTTAGAAACTAATTCTTAAAAATATCTCTTGAGTCAAGCAATACTTTCTTTAGCAATATTAATACTCAAAAAGAAGAATCGGTAATATTGCCAGTTCCTTTGCTTTTTCAACTCTCATTTTAATTAAATCGATTCGAAGACAATTGGAGAAAGTTATACTTTATGACTGGTAAAAAAAGCCGGAATACCGGCTTAATCTTTTGGTAGAGGGTTTTTATAATAATTGTAGATGCCATGGAAGATAGCGGTAGCAACGTTTTTCCGGAATGTCGGGTTTTGTAACCTAGCTTCTTCATAAGAATTCGAAATAAAGGCGATCTCAAGCAAAATGGCGGGCATGGTTGTATTTCGTAAAACATATAATCTTGATTCTTTAAGTCCGCGGTTAGTTGTTTTAAGTGTTTCAATGGCAGCAGATTGGATGCTGTTGGCCAGGTGAACGCTCTCTAGCTTTTTAGGGTTATCTTCGGAATAATAAGTTTCAGTGCCTTGAGCTTCAAGGTTTGAACTACTGGCGTTATTATGGATGCTTATAAATAAGTCGGGCTTTGTTTGATTGGCTATGTTCACCCGAGCTTGAAGGTCCTCTGTTTCAGAATAATTTACTGCTGGTGAGATGTCTTTATCTCGAGTTAAGATTGTCTTGGCACCTGCTTGTGTTAAAATATCATTTAAGGTCAGTGCTATAGCAAGACTGTTATTTTTTTCATAAGTACTATTTGGGCCGATTGCCCCAGAATCCGGTCC
This sequence comes from Desulfosporosinus sp. BRH_c37, assembly GCA_001516045.1. Classification (GTDB taxonomy): domain Bacteria; phylum Bacillota; class Desulfitobacteriia; order Desulfitobacteriales; family Desulfitobacteriaceae; genus Desulfosporosinus. The sequence goes on along the minus strand of LOEW01000131.1, from coordinate 13,897 downwards.
TCCATGACCGGGGTCAATCAAAATCGTTTTACCCGATAAGGCGTTAGTGGGGATCCCTTGAAAAGGATTAACGAGAACTTCTTGGGAAGGGTCATATGTTGTTGCCACCGGGGTGGGATCAGCCGGAGGAGTAATGACATCATTACCATTTGAGGGGGGATCTGGTTTTTTGATTTCTGAGGGAAGAGGAGGGAAGGTTCTAAGATTATCCTTATATTTCGATGAAGTTTTTCCCTCAATAATGTTTTGAGAATTAGAACTAATAATTGCTGTTCCGCCAAGTATATATACTGTGCCATTCACACTTAAATCAATAGAAGTTGTAGAATTGACATTATACGTTGTAGCCGGGCTAACATAGTCAGCAGAAATCCAACCCGTTTTGGATTGATAGGTTGTTTTGTACCATTGGGCTTGCTTTTGGATTAGCTCAACCATCGTGCCTTGCGGAATGGCAGTTAGCACATTTCCTGTTGGTGAGGGGGTCTCTCTGAGATTTAAACTGCCTAAAGCAGTAATTGTCCCTTTTTCGGGTTCTTTTATGATTTTAGTAGTGCTCTTTGTTATATAGTTAGCAGAAATCCAACCCGTTTTAGATTGATAGGTTGTTTTGTACCATTGGCCCTGCTGCTCGTTAAGCTCAATCGTCGTGTCTTTCGGAATTGTGACCAACGCTATTCCTGTCGAAGAAGGGGTATCTCTTAGGTTTAAGCCACTTGAAGCGGTGACTATTCCTTTTTGAGGGGTGGTACCTTCATTTGTACTTTTAGGAGGGGGTTCAATTTTCATATGTTCTCGCATGAGGGTATAGACGGAGGGCGGAATATCTTCCTTTTCAGTCAGTAAAAGGGGGGCTTTGAATTTTGAAGCCAGGACGGTACCAGCTACGGCATCGGGAAAAGTAATGCCCGAGGCTAAAAAAAGATCATCCGATTCATAAGCGTCTTTCATATAGGCAGTAACTTTGGCATTGGTTTCGTAGCGGTCCAGACCAGCTAAGCGGGTTTCTACAGTTAAGTTATTCTTAGACAAGTCGGCAGAAGGAATGACGACTTCTCCACCAATCACAATTAAATGCTTAGGTCCAGTTGCTTGATAGTATTGAATCACGGACTTAGGAAGTGTAGTTGATGTAAGAACTATGGGGATCTGTTTAATTCCTGCAAAGGTAGCGGCAGATAATGCATCTGGGAAATCATCTCCGTTAGCAAGGATGAGCGTATCACTTGATAGATGTTTGGCAAGAAGAATGGACGTTTCAAAACGATCCGCTCCACCAATACGTTCCCATTGTAAAGCTAAGTTATCAAGTTCCTTTTCAATAGAAGGTTGTAAACATGCGGTTCCACCCAGAAGAATAATTTTTTGAGGCTTTAAGCGCTTCAATTCGTTGACAACACGCGGGTCAATTGAGTTTCCTTTGCTAAGTAGAATCGGAGCATTTAGGCTCACTGCAAAAGGGGTTGAAGCTATTGCATCTGGATAATCGGAGTTTTCGCATAAAATAACCGTTTGAGCTGAGTCCCATCCTTTTTGAGATATTTTAAGAGCCGTTTCAACCCTGTCTAATCCAGAAAGACGCTCTGCTGGAAAAACCAGTGGGCTCGCCTGTGCTATTAAAGGCATGCCTAAAATAATCACTAATGAGGTAATTATCGAAAGAGCTATTTTTTTCACAAAGTTCATCCTCTCTTATCGAGATATGAAGATTATACCATAAAAATTAATGGTTTTTGATGAATTTTCAGGGTTTCGTTCCTCGAATAGAAGATATTCAGTAACCCCAAAGACTCTGTAAAGGTCATAAGTGCTTCGGAATTCGTTGAAGATAGTTGGAAGAGGATAAAGAGTCTGATATAATACAATTGATTGGCCTAGCGGTTTAAAGTTCGTGACAAGAAGTGATTAACGTTGAAAACGAGTTATGTGTGAGAAAGCTTGGTTGTTTCAGTTAGCAATTTAGGATTTTGACTTGAATTTCCGAGGGAATTTAAAAATTATAATAAAGGTGGTTGTTATGTTTAAAATCACTAAGAATTGCATCGAAAATAAAACCATGGCAGAGTATTTTTCTTCAGATGCTCCTAAAGGTACAGAGGAATTTGAACAGCTAATCAAGAAGTTTGAAGCTGAACCACAGTATATATTCCGAATGAGAGACCATGACCAAGAAGTCTACTATATTGGTTACTCAGATGACTGTACTAGACCAAGAGGCTTTGATCCGTTAGATATGTATGGAGAGTATTATGGTTGCATTGATATCCAATATCTAAATGACAAAGGTGAGTATGAGAGATTATAGTTAGCATGGCAATTTTTAAACACCGAAACCTGATTACAACAGTCAGATTTCGGTGATTTTTAGGTTTTTGAAAGTTTGACAATAAAGTTTAGAAAAAATTTAGATTATAATTAGACCATAATTAGAAACCTAAAAGAGAAAGGATAGCCAACGAGTGATATTTCCTAAATAGTTGTACTACATGTACTCAATATGTACTAGAATTAAAGGAAAGTAGGAATGAACGATTGAAAGGATGAGGGTAATGTATAATAAGATAGTTTCTATTTTAGGTGATGAAGCTAAGGATTTGTTAGAGCACAAATGTATGACTATTCCCAAGGAGCTTATTCATATTCCTGGACCGGATTTTATTGATCGGATACTTGGTATGACAGATCGACCGAATAACGTCTTAAGGAATTTGGCAACGCTTTTTAATCATGGACGCTTAGCAGGCACAGGTTATCTTTCCATATTACCAGTAGATCAAGGAGTGGAACATTCTGGGGCTGCTTCGTTTGCTCCTAACCCTATCTACTTCGATCCAGAGAATATCGTCAAACTGGCAATTGAAGGTGGGTGTAATGCGGTCACTTCAACTTTAGGAGTGTTAGGGGCAGTATCACGTAAATATGTTCATAAAATCCCATTTATTCTTAAAATTAATCATAACGAACTACTTACCTATCCTAATTCCTTTGACCAAAAGCTATTTTCATCTGTTGAACAGGGTTTCCAAATGGGAGCTGTGGGAATTGGTGCGACGATATATTATGGCTCTCAGCATTCAGGTCGACAAATCGAAGAAATCAGCGCCGCCTTTAGACATGCACATGAACTGGGTATGTTTACGGTGCTTTGGTGTTATTTGCGTAATGATGGTTTTAAAAAAGATAACGTTAGCTACGACGCTTCAGCTGATTTGACGGGGCAAGCTAATCATTTAGGCGTAACTATCGAAGCAGATATTGTCAAACAAAAACAGGCAACCAATAACGGAGGGTATCTTGCTTTGGGATTTGGCAAAACAAGTAAACTGGTTTACGATAAATTGACGTCTGACCATCTGATCGATTTAACTCGTTATCAAGTTGCGAACTGCTTTATGGGAAGAGCGGGACTGATTAATTCTGGTGGTCCCTCTGGAGAAAATGATTTACAACAAGCTGTGAAAACTGCTGTCATCAATAAAAGAGCCGGTGGTATGGGAATGATCTCAGGAAGGAAATCATTCCAGAAACCCATGGAAGAAGGCATTGAATTACTTAATTCGATCCAAGATGTCTACCTAGAGAAAGGTATTGACATAGCTTAACTAGGAATAGCGATAACGTTCACAAGAAAGGGGATATGTCGAAACATAAGATTTCGGCATATCCCCTTTTGAATACTAACATCTAGTATAAACTATCAAGTGTTGTATACGCTAATCAAAAAAAGTACCCGTTAATTTCGACATAGTCAAAAAAGAAAAAGGATTTATGGTGAGGATGGTTTCAATGACGACCATTAACTTTAAGGCAGGAGCATTAACCACGGAAATTAATTTAAATAAGATTGCCACGCACTTTGGTATTAACCACAAATTTCGATGGGAAGAATCGCTTAGATTAAATGGAGACGCTCTCAAGGGTATTGTCCCTGAGTCAATCGGCAAGTCAATCTATGTGTTCCCCTTTGGTAGTATTGTCTTTGTAAATTGTGAGCATCATGAAATCATGGATCTGATAAACTACTTGGGACGAATCGAAAAAAGCCTTGCCTTGATTACTACACTAGATTATTTTGACGATTATAAAATCGAAATATCGGAAGAGACACCTGCTATCAATAATGATAGTATGATAACCTCTAGTGAACTAAGCCATCAACGTGAAATTGTAGGGACTGTCCTTGCAAAGTCAGTCGCATTGGAACGTTTAGAGATTGATATTGACAAGTTACTCGATGAAATTGAGGATATTGTAAATTATCTACAACGTGGATATTTAACAGTTTCCGATAAAAGCTTGCAAAAATTTCGGCACGTATTCTCGGTTTTAGATTAAGCACAATTTCATATATCATGTTACTAGATAAACCCGAAATTACATGGTCGAACGAAGAGGCCGAAAAATTGTTTGATGAACTTAGTCTTCTGTTTGATTTGACAGACCGATGCGAAAACATAAGGCTCAAATCAGAAATGCTAATGGACATCACCAGTGTTTTTACTGAACTGGCTCACGCTAAGCGGGGTAATCGACTAGAGTGGGGGATTATATTCCTAATTGTTATTGAAATAGTTCTCTTATTAATTCAAATGTTTCTACAGTAAACATGATTGACTCTCAAGTAGCGTCTCTAGAAGTTTGGATTAAGAATTTAATTCGGTTTAAGTTGATGAAAGCAGCTTTATCTTCATTAGATGATGAAGTAGAATAAGAAGAATCCTAAATAATACTACTGAGAATATGAGGGAACGCAATGTATCCAAGAAATCTAAACTATAAAATGCCTGCGGAATGGGTTAGGCACTCGCGTACCTATATTTCGTGGCCTGTTCAGTCGTCTATGTGTTATCCGGAGGACTATAATGCGGTTTGTCTTGGCTATACTGAAATTATCCAGGCTATTGCTGAATTTGAACCTGTAACGGTTATAGCGAATCCCGCGGATTCGAAAACGCTCTCTAGTTTATTCCAGAACGATCGAATTGGATTTCTTTTCATCGATCATAATGATGCCTGGTTACGGGATAATGGACCGACATTTATAATCAATGATACAGGGAAAGTAGCAGGGGTCAATTGGCATTTTAATGCCTGGGGCGGTAAATATGCGCCATGGGATTTAGATGATCAGGTTGCTCCCCAAATTCTTAACTCAGCCGGGTTGAAACGATTTGATGCTCCCCTTGTGATGGAAGGAGGTTCCCTGCATGTGGACGGAGAAGGGACGCTTCTGACCACGGAGCAGTGTCTCTTAAACCCTAATCGAAACCCAGAACAATCGAAAGAACAAATTGAAGCAATATTAAAGAGATTCTTAAATATTCGAAAAATAATCTGGTTGAAAAAAGGGTTATATGGGGATGAGACCGACGGTCATATTGACAATATTGCCTGCTTTGTGGCACCTGCTAAAATTTTGATCCAGATTTGTGAGGATCCTGGGGATGAAAATTACGAAATCACTCAAGAAAATTTGAAGATATTAGGCGAGGAAACCGATGCCCTAGGAAGACGATTTGAATTAATCCCCATCCAGCAGCCGCCAAAATTATGCGATCCAGATACTGATAAACGCTACACCTTGAGTTATCTGAACTTTTATTTTGCCAATGGGGGACTAATTTTGCCCGTTTTCGGGGGTGAAGCGACAGTAACCGACCGCATAGCTGTACAGGTGTTAGGTAAACTCTTCCCCGAAAGACGGATTCGCACGGTTAATGGCCTTGCGATTATCCGTGAGGGCGGCAATGTGCATTGTATAACCCAGCAGATGCCAGAGTCTGTAATATGATATCTTTAGAGTATAGTGTGTTGGTTTAACTTTTTAAAGTTATTAGTATAATTAATTTAAACCGTTCAATCAAAGATATTAATAATATTGGTTAAAGCGAGTGTTGCTTGTGAAATTTCTAGGTATAGTGCTTACAATAGTGTCTTCGATTTTTACGGTCTTAGCTTTTTTATTTGTTCCAACTCCGATTTTCAATCATGGATCTCTCGTAAAAGATGATAATGTACCCAAAAATGAAGTTGTTCTAAATGAAGATTCTGGAAAAAGTATTCCAAGTAATAAATCACCAAATAAAATTGAATCAGATGATTCAACTGTTAAATTAAATTCACACCAGGTAACGCCTGAACAGTCACCTACAAATATACAACCTAGTAGTAACCCGCAAAATAAAATTATACCAGAACCTCCAACTGATAATTTCTTAAATATTATGGTTGATGGTGTGCAAAAAAAATATTATATACGTGAAGGATATGTATTTCTCTTTAATAATTCATGGAATTTTCAATTTTATTCAAACAAATTTAATACTAATGATAGTATATTTATTTATTTACCTGCAAGTATTGCAAGTGGCGATTCACTGGAATTAACTCCTTATAGACCAGGAAACTGGTTAACCATGCCGAATTTCACAACACTTTTTTCTTACACCACTCAAAAAGGGAATACCATTATGATAGACGGTGTTGCTGATGGTATGATAAAAATAAAAATTGATAAATGGGAAGGGCGAGGTGGCTACGCTATTGGTAACATAGAAGGAACTCTTACGCTAAACCAAGTAGACAAAATAACATTCAAAAATGGTAATTTTAAAGTGAAGATACAGGAAAAACCTTATTGAATATATAGAGTGAAGAGTGCTATGTACTGCAATATCATGGATTATCCTTTAGGTGAAAAGGGCAAGAAGGTTACGTTTGAGGTTGGGATAAATCAGTAAATAACTGAATCCACTAATATTAAAGGGCATCTACTGACGGCAGATGCTTTTTTATATGGGCGGGTTGTATATCTAATTGGTAAATAATTCATTTAATTTGAGAAATATGTATTACCCGATAGCTATTATTGAATCTAAAATAAAGGAAGTAACACATGCAGAAAAATATATACATTGGATAATCAAGACTGATTAGAACCTTTCGATCACAGGAAATACAAAAACAGACCGTACTCGCCAAAACCTCTTGCTAAAGCAATATCTGAATAAATACTTCTCCCCGAACAAGATCAAAGGACTTGTCGGGGAATTTTCATTTTCATAACATAAGCCCTCAGAATTATCTTCTAAGGGCTTTAAATGTCTTATGAGAATCTTAGTAAGATAATTAGTCTTCTTTAGTTGCAGCTTGTTCAGATGCACCTTTTTCGGACTTTTTAACTTCGCCTTGAGAATAATACTGTGGTGGTTTAAAATAACTCACAGCTTTTCTAGTTACAAACAAACCACCTAACCCCATGGAAAAATAAGTCATGTTTGATAAAGAATAATTTGACATTTCGGTAGGAGAACCTTTTAAAAAATTGATTACAATAGCTACAGTCGTTAACACAAACATTGCACCTGTAACATATTTCTCAAAGTCTTTTTCTTTTGACATAATACATTTCCTCGCTCCTTTACCATTTATATTCATGCATGGACATTCTTCACTAAGGTTATATTTCCTGCCCCACGACATTATTAATGGTTTTTCGTCATTTCATAGAAATGAAAAGGCGTAAGAATTGTTTATCAAGAGAATCGCTGCTAATGCTTTTAATTAGATTCAAAAGTCGTTTAACCTGCCATGCCTATACAAGATGGGATTGATTTACTAGATTATTTAGTGCAAACTGCTAAAGATTATTATAAGTATGTTCCTGGATCTCAAACTGTTGGTGGTCCTACAGAGATTACCGCAATAACTAAACATGAAGGTTTTAATTGGGTTAAAAGAAAACACTTTTATAGTAAAGAATTAAATAGAAGGGGGTTTAGCCATGAATAATGAGGGATACGAAAATAGTGTTGAATATCATCTTGGGATTTTGCAACCAGAACCATACTACCAAGAAGATGAAAGATTTAATGTAGAATTATGTTCTAAATAATATGCATGAAAAGACTCCTTTGGGGGTCTTTTCTCATGTCCAAAAGTAATAATAATACAGTGCTAGTGTTTATGGTATATTAGTTCTATATTAGAGTACTTGTCAACATGTTATACACAGAGAACAGTATTGATAGAAAGAAGGAGGAACTTTAGTGGGTTTGGTACTTGGTTAGACGGTGACTCACTAAAGATAATTTATGAGAAACGTAAAAGTGGCGGCCACGCAGATGAGTTGTTCAGACAGCATCGATGAAAACATTGAAAAAGCGGACATGTTGGTTAGGGAAGCAGCCAATGAGGGTGCTCAAATTATTTTGCTCCAAGAACTGTTTGAGACTCCATATTTCTGTCAAAAGGAAAAATCCGCCTATTATGTCTATGCTGCGGAATTAGAAGAAAATAAAGCGGTTCGGCATTTTAGGAAAGTGGCAAAAGAGCTACGGGTGGTGTTACCAATAAGCTTCTATGAGAAAAAAAACTATGCCCGCTACAATTCTATAGCGGTCATAGATGTCAATGGAGAAGTGCTGGGGAAATATCGCAAGAGCCATATACCAGATGGACCAGGTTATGAAGAAAAGTTTTACTTTAACCCAGGGGATACTGGGTTTAAGGTCTGGAACACACACTACGGAAAGATAGGGGTAGGGGTTTGCTGGGATCAATGGTATCCTGAAGCTGCGCGATGTATGGCTTTAATGGGCGCCGAATTGCTTTTTTACCCGACGGCTATCGGCTCTGAGCCCCAAGATGGGTCCATTGATTCCAAGGATCATTGGCAGAGCTGTATGCTTGGGCATGCTGCTGCAAACCTGATTCCGGTGGTGGCCTCAAACCGGATTGGAGTTGAGGAGGACGAAGACTCTAAGATTTCTTTCTACGGTTCTTCCTTTATAGCGGGCTGTCAAGGAAACAAGGTCGCCGAAGCTGGCCGCACGGAAGAAACGGTACTAGTGGCTGAATTTGACTTGGAGCAGCTTGAGATGCAGAGACTGGAGTGGGGAATCTTCAGGGACCGTCGACCTGATTTATACAGCTTGATTTCTTCATACGATGGGGAGTTAACCATCAAAGGGACTATTTAACCTTCAAGATTCTTTGTTTGCTTTGGGATGAAAAGGGGTTTCACGTATTGATGACGGGAAGCCCCTTTTCCATTTATGTTCTTAAGTCAATAAAAGCCCGCTTATATTTGATACAAATATTTCGTGGTATCTCCCGTTCAAGTCATTCAATGGTTAACATTTTTACAAATAATATCCTAACATTTGTTTTTGCAATAAAGGCAATACTAATCAAGGTAATAAAATATAAGGGGGTTCTTAAATGAGCAACGCTAAAGATAAAATGGAGATGGGAATTAAGGAAATTAAATCTATTGCAAGCCAAGATGTAGGGATTGATATGGAGGTAGCTAATGAATTAACACAGCTAAAAGATAAATTTTATCAGATGGAGCAAGCTTTTACCGGTTTAAAGAATCAAACTCAACAATTTTCACAAGCTCAACAGCCTTCCCAGAATCAACCCCAACCACAACAACAAGTTCAAACTCAAGGGCAACAACAATTAAATCAATTAGTTCAACACATGACACAATTTAAGGCACAATCCCAACAGCAGCAACAGCAAGCCTTTACTCAATTACAACAAAGCATCCAGCAAGGCATACAAGCTTTGAGCCAAGCAGATCAATACATTCAATCCACCCAGGTTCTTAATCAAATGAATAATTTCATTGAACAGGCTCAACAGCAGCTTCAAAATATGAGTCAACAAGAGCAAATGCAGCAGCAGTGTATGCAGGGTATGGGTGGACAAAACCAAGGTTGGACAAATCAACCTACGACATATCAATAAGATGATGAGGTTTAGTTTTTAGACGAACATGTTATACTTTTTCAACTGAGTCAGAATTCTCTTGGATTATGATTGCCCCAGGGCTTTTAAGCACTGGGGTATTTATTATGACCGAGATTATATGGCGATGGCCTAGAAATTTATGAACTTCCCCTTAAGACAAATCAAAGAGTTCCCTCAGTTCTTGTTCCGATAACTTGGAGAGCATGGTTTCTCCTGGTTGAATAACGGTATCAATTAGCGCTTTTTTCTTGGCTTGCAAAGCATTAATTTTTTCTTCAACTGTTCCTTGGGTAATTAGTTTAATTACCTGTACGGCGTTTTTTTGACCAATGCGGTGTGCACGGTCGGTAGCTTGCTCTTCCACTGCGGGGTTCCACCAGGGGTCGTAGTGAATGACCATATCGGCGCCGGTTAGATTTAAGCCCGTGCCACCTGCCTTTAAAGAAATCAAAAAGACTTTTCCAGCGCCGGCATTAAATGAGTTGGCCATACTTAGACGGTCTGAAGCTTTGGTCAAACCCGAAAGATAGAAATGCTCAATACCCACCAAGGTTAGATGACGTTGGATGATGTCCAGCATGGTTGTAAACTGAGAGAAAAGTAGAATTCGGTGACCGCTATCGAGAGCGTCTGCTAGAATTTCCTGTAAAAGCAGCATTTTACCGCTCTCCCCAGCGTAGTTTTCCAAGAACATGGTTGGGTGACAGCAGATTTGTCTAAGTCTAGTCAGGGCAGCAAGGATTTTCATGTGGGTTTTGTTATAACCTACGGTTTCAATTTCCTGGGCTATTTTCCCTTTCGCCTCCTGTAAATAGGCTAGGTATAATTTTTTCTGATCTTCCGTCAAGGGAGCACTGAGTAGGGTTTCAATCTTGTCGGGCAGTTCTTTGAGGACATCTTTCTTCAGTCGTCGTAAAATGAAGGGGTTGGCATGGCGACTTAATTCTGCAAGCGGTACAGTGTCCTCACCTTTGATAATCGGTATTTCGTATTTCTTGCGGAACTCCTGATGGGAGAGGAGATAGCCTGGCATTATAAAATTAAAAAGGGACCAAAGTTCGGAAAGCGAATTTTCAATCGGCGTACCTGTCAGGGCAAAATATCCTTTGGCTCGAATCTGCTGGACAGATTTAGCGTTTAAGGTTTGCGGGTTCTTGGTGTGTTGCGCCTCATCTAAGAAACAATAAGAAAACTTAAATTCGGCAAATTTCTCGATGTCCCGCCGCAGTATGGGGTAGGAAGTGACCACTAGGTCCCATTGTTCTTCCATATCTGTTAATAATGTATGTCGTTCCTGGGGGGTACCTTCTACAACTAGAACTCGCAGGGCGGGGGTGAATTTCTTGGCTTCCTCTTGCCAGTTATAGATTAATGAGGTGGGGGCGATGACCAACGCGGGTCCGGGGGAGTTAGGTTTTTCCGATAAAATAAAGGAAAGGACCTGCAAGGTCTTGCCCAATCCCATATCATCGGCCAGAATACCACCAAGGCCAAACGAAGCTAGAGTTTTTAACCATTTAAAGCCGGTCTTCTGGTAATCCCTTAACACATGCTGCAACTCCGCTGGGATTTCGAACTCCCCGTCTTGAGGTTCGAGGATGCTTTGTACTAATTGCTTAAAGGCTTTATTGCGATGCACTCCCGGCAAGTTAGCCTGACGCAAGAAGCTGTCAATATATATAGCTCGGTATTTAGGTAGACTAAGCAATTTAGTGTTTAGATCCTCTGCGTCAAGGTCCAAGTAATCTAAAAGTTGTGCGACAGAGGTCAACTCGGTCTGGTTTAAATCAAGGAAAGAGCCGTCTCGGAGGCGGTGGTATTTCTTCTTCAATTGGAGAGAATGAAAAATATCCGCTAATTCGTCTTGTTCAATATCAGTGTATTGAAAGGATACTTCTAAGATGTTTAAGGTTTCGTCTAAACGAACCTGGCCGGAGAACGTGGTAGAGGTTCGAATTTTGACTTTGAATTGATCGGAGTAGTAAAGTTCGGCAAGGAGTCTTAGTTGAGGAAGCCAGGTCACAGTAAATTCAAAGATTTTATCGTCGTCTTCTAGGTGGATTTGACCTTTGGAAACTATAAAATCGGCTTGTTCAAGGATGCTTAGGATTTTCCGCTCTTGCTCTACAGAGCGGATGAGAATAACAGTGCTATCTGCTGAATTATTGAGGGTTTCTCGAGTTGAAACAAAGGGATTAATGACAGTATCACCATAGCGAAATTCTAACCGTGCAGTGATTCCCGTATCCTTTGCGCGATCAAAATAGATACATGCTTGTAGGGTTTCCTGGTTAAACTTGTCTTTTAGTAGGGGGTCAATAGACACTTGCCCCAGTTTCCCGAGCAAGGGCAGAGCTTCCGAAGCGAAAAACTCTTTCTGTGCTGCTGGAATGACAAGATTGGTCGTAGAGCCTTTGTGAAGGGCCATTAGAATCGGGGCGAGAAGATCTTTTTGGGTAGGGGAAGCCAGATAAATGTTTTGACGGTATGAGTAGTAACTGCCATCTGGTGTAAGTTGGAGAGGTAATTCGTCACTTTCTAGTGCCAAAGTAAGATCTTGGTCTTGGGCCTGAAGAGAGAATTCCATAGGCAGTCCTTGACGGATAATTACGGTGGGAATTCGGGTGGCGGAGCCCATGCCCCAAAGAAACTCTTTGTCCCTCAAGGCATCCAGAAATTTTGTCAGGTAATACCCACTCAGAGGTAAAGATTTTTGGGATAGGATGGTACTGGTGTAGAAGGGTCCTTGCATTTCCGTCAAGGCTGTATGCTGCTCAAACATTTCCTGAAGCATGGCGATAAGCGTTTGATCTTCTTCCTTGAAGGATTGGCGCAATGGTTCAAACGTAAACTGTTTGCCAAATTCAAGAGATCTTCCTGTTTTTATTGAGGAGATGAATTGTTCAATGTCCTTGACCACATATAGTCTCTGAAGACCTAGTTTGAGTTGCATTTGGGCAGAAATTCGGTGGCCAGGGATGATTTGAAGTTCCACTTCAAGGGTTAACTCTTCTTGGGGGGGGTCATGGTGGTGATTAGAAAATACCTCTAATAGATCTTCCACAACGCGGTCGGAGACTACGGGTTCAAGCCAAGCTGTGGGTAATTTCTGTTGAGCTGCTTTTAATACGGCGATAACATGCTTGCATGCTCCAGGATAGTCAATAAAGGCTGGGCAAGTGCAGCGGTATGAGCGTACAGAGCTATCTTCTTCAAAAGTTACCTGGACGGCATAACGCAAGCCCCCTATGACATTAGCATTTACAAGTCTTTTATCAGGGGAGAAAATGAAATTCCTGACCCTGCCTGCTGTGTAATAGGAAAAGCCTTTCTCATATATGCGGTCATTATCGGCAAGATCCAGAATTAGTTTCTCAGAGATGTTAAAGCGAAGCATGAAATACTCCTTTTGGTAACATTATTCGTATGATGGATATCTATTAAGAATATCATAGTTGAGGGTTACTAGTCTATTTCACACGCTTAAGGCCAGGGTGAAGTGCCACTTTTACTATTTGCAATCTTCAATATTTCGCTAATTTAATGTGAAGCTTCGACAAAGGTTAAGACAGAATGTCAGAGAGTAAGTTGCTTATTGATAAGTTATGCATAACTATGATAGTATAACAAAAGTTATTTCTTCCAGTAGAAACGTTTAAGAAACGTTTGAGCAACAATAATCAAGAAATAATAATTGACAACGCATATTGAAAATGGTATTATAACTGAGCGCCACAAAGACGCACAGCGGTTGAACAAGTGAGGGGTTAAACCTTCAAACTAATCAATCCAATCAAAGTAAATTAGCTATTGACAACGCGAGTTGAAAATGCTAAGATGTGGTTCCGGCCCAAACGGGCGTAGGAAAAACAAACAATTAATTTGAATGGTCTTTGAAAACTAAACAACAAGGACAGCCAATGAGAGAAACTCGCAAGAGTTTCAAAAAGAATCATGAGCGAATCATCTTCTTCAAGTAAGAAGTTTGAATAACTTTTTTTGGAGAGTTTGATCCTGGCTCAGGACGAACGCTGGCGGCGTGCCTAACACATGCAAGTCGAACGGAGAATTTCTCTGAGTTTACTTAGAGAAATTTTTAGTGGCGGACGGGTGAGTAACGCGTGGGTAACCTACCCAT
>LOEW01000130.1 GCA_001516045.1 Desulfosporosinus sp. BRH_c37 | reverse complement strand
TTAATATTTATGGGTATGATTCCTTCGTTATTAAGGACGTGGGTATTTGTTGATCAATATATCCTCGAATAAATTTGGTTGCGCGCTTAGCGGTGGGGCTCGAATTTCAATTGATGAGTTAGGCGGAATAACGTTAAGGTCCTTACTGTAATAGTAGGGCCTTTTTATTTTTTGTGGGACAGGTTTCCCCTTATTTCGCAAGGAAATCATGAGATGATTAGGTCAACTTAATTTAACCACGTGCGACAAGAAGTCTCCCGCCTTTAAGCTACCTTGCTCACGCCAGTGAGTGCGTAGGCGGGAGATGAATTATCGCCTTTATCCTAGCGCTGAATAAGCGATCCTTATCAATAAAACCTTCGATGTGTGATTCATCTATAATCAAATGCTTGCCAACAGGATAGCTATTTATGAGCAGTATAAAGACGATAAAGATGCGTTAAAGCAGCAAACGAATTCTTTACCAGCTTCTTATAAAAATCATTATCAGACATATTATGAGCAAGGCAACTTAACTTCGTAAAGACCCAAATTGGGTTTGTGGATAATGTGAAGTTGAAAGTAAACAAATGAATATGTCGCAAAATTACTAAAATATTGGATAGAGATTGGAGAAGGAATTATGAAATGATTATTCTTAGTTACATCCTATTTATTATGGGTATGTCTCCTTTCATAATCAATAATAGGATTGAAGTCTTTTTTATTTCTTCATTGATGTTAGTTGTAGCCTTAATATTTATGGCAATAGGTTCTAAAAAGGCAGTCAGCATAAACAATGCAAAAGTAAGCATACAAAAGCAATTTCTTGCCGTCATTATAATAACAGCACTACTTTTTATAGCACAAGCTGGAATTCAAGATGCTTCTCCATTTCCTTTCATGGCATACGGCAGTTGGATTGCACTATGCACAAGCCTGACTTTTACTGTACTATTCAAGCTATTAAGAAAAGGTGCAAGTATCCTCGTAGCATGTCTAATTCTCGCTCTAACTATCGTACCTTTTGCACACTATTATCCCCATAGTGTACAGTGGAGCAATACTACCAAATTCGAAAAAAATCTAGAGTTTCAGTTTGCATATAGCTACAAGGATGCCGTATACTACGCATCGAACCGATGTGGGGGTATTTATAAAGCAACTTCGAACGGAGAAACTACAAAAATTGCAGATTCACGTAAACCAACGCATGTACACGATATCACGTTATGGGTGAATGGAAATGAAGCATACTTCAAAAATAATAGTGATAATTGGAAAAGTATTAATCTAGATACATTGGAAATAAAAAATCAACCGGATTTTCAAGTGGATAACTTGGCTCACCAGCAACAAGAATATGCCTTTATCGGAGTGGGGACTGTTCAAGATAAAATAGGGTATGTAACTCGTAGCCAAGTTGTCAGCGATGGGTATATTTACTTTATGACTGGAAGTACACATGCGGGTATTAAACAAGGTATTTACAGAGTGAAAGTTAATAGCAAAGAATATGAACTATTGGTAGAGAGCGAAAATATATCAATGTTTGATGTGGCTGATGGTGTACTATCTTATTATGAGTCTCATAACACTCCACCAATAAGTAAATTACAACTTAAAAATGATTAAGCATAACACTACATTAATATGCTTGTTCTAAGGTACTCTCAATTAGCGAAAGATATTCTGCATATAGACAAGCTTCCTGTTATCCATATTTCAACATCCTTAAATAGGCTAATTAGACAGCATGAAAAGGCTAATATTATGATTGTTAAGATCTAACATTATGTAGATTCAGAACTAATTTTGCAAATGGAAAACCTTCCGACAATTGATATTGTCGGCCTGCCTAATGTAGCAGTGAGAGAGGCTAGGGATCGAGTTCGTTCAGCTACCCGAAACTCTGGCTATCAGTTCCCCCTACAGCGGGTAACCGTTAACTTAGCACCTGCTGATTTACGCAAAGAGGGTTCCGGTCTTGATTTACCGATTGCGATCGGGATACTCGCCGCAACTGGGCAATGCAGTTCACCTGAACTCGTTCAATATGTTTTTTCATGTGAACTTTCTTTAGAGGGAACCCTTCGCCCAGTACCAGGCGTACTTACTATGGCGATAACCTTGAAAAGAGAAAATTCAAGAGTAGAAGCAGAAGAAGAAGAAGAAGAAGAAGAAGGGCCAGTGGCCGAACCTTTAAGCTTAATTGTTCCCTTCGAAAATTTAGCGGAAGCTCGTCTTGTGACAGGGCTAGCAACGCATAGTACATTTAATCTGGAGCAAATAGTGAAGGTCATAGACAAACAAGAGACTTTGAAGATGATGCTATATCTCGGATTACTCCACAAGACTCATACAGCGGAATCAGAGTGAACTTCGCGGATGTCCATGGGCAACAACATGAGAAACGGGCCTTGGAAATTGCGGCAGCAGGAGTTTTGCTGGGCCCCCCAGGATCGGGTAAGACTCTATTGGCAAAGACTTAATGCCGGAATACTCCCTTTATTGAGCAAGAAAGTATCGAGGTTACTCAGCTTTACAGTGTTTCTGGGTTGCTTAATTGTAATGGATCATTGGTTCAACATCGTCTCTCGCTTTGACACTCTGGCCTTTGTTCATTTTAGATTATTTTTGGAATCCTGGAGGGATTATGTGGAAGTAAATCATTAAATTATCTTGGAATTTTGGGAACAGGCAGATCGGTGTATCGTTTGTGCGATATATGCACCACATGGGGGTCAATGTTTAAGAAATTAAAATGAGGTGAAATTAATGGAAAAACGTTATCAAGTATTTATTAGTTCAACATTTAAAGATCTTAAGGAAGAACGAAAGGCTATTATACAAGCGCTTTTAAATGGAAACTATATACCTGCGGGAATGGAGTTATTCTCAGCTTCAAATGATGAGCAATTTAATTACATCAAAAAAATAATCGATACTTGCGATTACTATGTCTTAATTGTTGGTGGACGATACGGTACCATTAATCCAACTAAACATGTAAGCTTTACAGAACAAGAATATGAATATGCAGTTTCAAAAAATATTCCTGTTTTAGCGTTTATACATAATGATCCTCAAAATTTGCATGCTAACAAGCTGGATAATAATAGGGAATTATTGGAGAAATTCATAACTAAGGTTTCCACAAATCGGTTATGTGGAAAGTGGAATGACATTAATGAACTTTTACCTAAAGTGATAACTAGTTTAAATGAGCAAACATCTAAAAACCCTCAACTAGGGTGGATAAGAGGTTGCAATTATGATGCAACAGAATTTCTGTCTCAAATTAACGAGTTGCATTTAAACAAAGAAATTAGTGAGCCACTTAAAGAAATTAAAATACTAGGAAGCCATAATTCTATTAATAAATTAAAGAAAATATTAGAGGATCATTTAGTATGGGTAAAAAGTGAAATATTTCTTAAACAAATTAAAAAAGAATTTACATTATCTAAAGAACAAATAAATCAAATTGCTAATTGTTTTAGAGAGTCTATTGATAATCAAATAAAAGGCCACAATAGCACTTTAAGAATGATACCTTCTTACTTTAGGAAACCTAATATTAATGATAAAGGTATTTTCATGGCGCTTGATTTTGGTAGTACAAATCTGCAAATAATGCTGATTCAGCTAATGGGGCAATTAAAACCTAAAATACTTGAAACAAATGCCTCAATTCGATTTCCAGAAGTTAATTCATCAGAAGAATTATTCGATTGGATTGCAGAACAAGTAGAGTACAGTATAAAGTTTGAATTTAGTAAATTTAAATTAGAAGAATATTTTTTAGGACATACTTTTTCCTACCCTACCTTACAACATAGCCAAAACGAAGGAACATTATTATTTTGGACTAAGGAAATAAATTTACCAAATGATATTTTAGAAAAAGACATAAATCGTCTTCTAACAGAGGCATTGGAGAAGAGAAATCTTAAAAATGTCATACCTGTTGCACTTTTAAACAATACGGTAAGTACTTTCTTGGCACATTCGTACCATGATAAAAATGTTTCAATAGCTTCGATATGTAGCAGATATGGTTTTAATACATGCTATTATGAAAAAAGTCGTATACAAAGAAGAGCACCTATGATTTACAATATGGAAAGCGGTAATTTTTACCATAGTTCTCTAAAACCAAATGACTATGATAACCTTTTAAATTCAAGGAGTTCAAAACCTGAAGAGCAGAGATTTGAAAAAATGGTTGGAGGTAAATATATTTCTGAACTAATTAGAATAGTCATAAATGAATATCTAAATAAGAGGAAAAATCTAGAAAGAACAACTAGAAAATTCCTTGACCCTTACACATTAGATATTGACCAGGTAAAAACTCTTTTGGAGCTGGATGATAAAGCCTTATTGAATAGTATTATTGTAGAATGGGGCACAAATGATGCATTGATATATGATTGCCATGTCATTCGTGATATAGCCCATTATATAATAATGCGCTCCGCTCAACTTATTGCTGCCTCATTTCTCGGCACAATTAGATATATTGATGGAACTTTATTAAATTCTAATGTGATATCCGTTGATGGTTTTTTATTTAATAAAGAAAAGTTTAATTATACTTATAATGATACTAACTTTAATTACATAGATATTATAAACAAAACGATGCATGAATTAGAAGGAGATAAAAGTAATAGTATTACTATATCATTCATTGATAATGGTTCTACCATAGGCGCGGCTATTGCTGCTGCAATTGCTACCAAAGACAGGAGAGGATAATTTGAGGTTTTATAATGTGCAAAAGGTATTAAGTGACCAGTTTTCAGTGACAAATTTGCAAATTTTAAATATATCTAAGTTATTTTACAAAGCAATGTTGCAGGGACTAAATGACGAATTTGGCTCTTTAAAAATGCTTCCATCTTATATGAACAAACCAACAAGACAAGAAAAAGGTGAATATCTAACTATTGATTTTGGCGGCACAAATCTAAGAATTGAAGTGATGGAATTACTTGGGAATGGAGCCTACAAAATAGGCAAATCATTATCAATACCTCTTGATAACCGGAAGAGTGGTAGTAATTTTACATCTGAAAGAAGCACTGCAACAGATTTATTCGGTTTTATAGCTTGTCAAATAAGAGAACTAGCGGAGCCACATAAAAAATATTTTTTGGGTCATACCTTTTCTTTTCCCACAAAGCAAACAGGACCTAATTCAGCTACACTCTTAAAATGGACGAAAGAACTTAAAACTTCGGGAGTTGAGGGTCAAGATATAAATGTTCTTTTGTCAGAAGCCCTAAAAGCAAATGGGATACATAATGTATTCCCAAAAGTGATTATTAACGATACTGTGGGTACTTTATTAACTGCTGCCTATAAAAGCCCTCATGCCAATATTGGTTCTATCTGTGGTACAGGACATAATACGTGTTACTTCGAGCCCTCTCCTCCCACTAGTAATACGCCAATGATAATAAATATAGAATCCGGAAATTTTAATAAATTGCAGTTTAATAAATATGATGATTTACTTGATAGAAAAAGTGAGAAGCCTGGGGAACAACGTTTAGAAAAAATGGTTGGGGGAAAATATTTAGGAGAGCTGGTAAGACTTATTGTCCTTGATTTTGTGGACAATGGTATTCTTTTGTGTAAATGTAATAAAAAATTACAAAAAGAAATCATTACTTCTTGTTCTATTACCTCCAAAGATGTCGCAGAAATACAAAGTGATAATACCTTTCAGCTGGAAATTATTAATTACTTTATTAATAGTAGGTTTCATTACTCTGATTCATTATTGGAGGATAGAAAAATTCTTAAAATAACCGCAGACCTCATAATTAAACGTGCGGCAAAACTTATCGCATCAACATACCTAGGTATTTTGGATAAAATTGATCCCAACCTTAAATCAAAGCAAATCATTTCATTAGATGGTTCACTATATGGGAATATACCCTTATTCCAGAAGTATATAAGAAAATCCTTGGATGATGCGTTAGGAGAAAAAAGCGGATCAGTAATTGTTGAGCTTATAAAGGATGGCTCAGGGGTGGGTGCAGCAATAGCAGCAGCTATGTTTAAATATTTATAACCTTTATAACAAAATTCTTTAACATAGGAGTAAAACTAATGAAACTGATTAGCGTAGTACTTGTATTGTCAGGGAGATATTTTAACCATTCAAGGAGCTATAAATGCACAAATAGGTAAAAATTCAGGTCAATATGCAATGATTTTCGGGGTTTCGCTAATTCAATTACTTTTAGCACTTCTTTTTCATCTATATAAGGTGGAAGTATTTCTCAGCTAATGTCTCCTCTAATAATTGTTGCTGGTGTTATGGGGAGAGTTAGCATGGGAGCGGAGAAACAGATGCACTTTACGGTTTAATGGATTCGAGATCCTCTTCTGGTTTGGTGTAAAAAATGAGCATCGGAACCTTGGGTAGGGGGTACAATACTAATGAAATATCTGAGTCGAAATTAGTTTCCTCAGGCTTTCCGCTAAAAATGCAAATCATGTCTTCAATCAGATCTGGATAGGCATCGGGCAGTTGTTTTAACGGTTTTTCAAACCTTTGTTCAAAAAATGCACTCCAAACTATCCCGTTAGTAAGTTCCCTAAACGGAACCCATTTTCCGGACAGATCCTTTCCTGCACTAGAAATGATATAGTTGAGTAAAGGTACCATCACCCATACATTATTATGACAGGCAGACATCATATTCCCCTCGGAATCAACCGTGAAGTCCTTTCCGAGAATCTTAAGGGTTAACTTATCGCCAGCAAGCGTGGCCCCCAATCGTTGCTCGGATGCCGAAAAATCAATTGCAGCTATCTCTTGTTTCAACGGCACTAGTATTTGCTTCAGTTGCTCTTCAGGTGTCGTTTGTCGGATAATTTTCTTATCAAGTTTCTCAATTATATGACTATCTAGATGAGGGCATTCATCGAGACGTTTTTGTCCCTTTATAGTGCGAGCTTGTTAGTATAAATGTTAAGAACATCAAAATTTTTCTCAAACAAATTTTATTCCATAACGAAGGAGCGCTGTGGGACTAGGAATGTCGAAAGACGAATTGATTGGATTGGAATACGTTAAAGTCCTTAATATTGCGATGGGGGCCTTTTAGATCTCATTAAGTTCACATATTCTTCATACAAAGGTCACGTTACGGCAACAAATTTGTTCTAAGATAAGAATATCAGATGATTATTCGCTACTATTGCGGTTGACATAAAGCTAGCATTTTTCATTTTTCTTATCCTCCTTCTACTACCCCTCCTATTGGAGGGGCTTTTTTTGTTGTATATCCCTTTAGATTACATGTCCAATATTACTACACAAGAGCAAGTAGATTCTATCTACAACCGATTGTGACTAATCAAGCGACTTGTGATGGCACCACATGACAACCGGTCACTTACTTTCTTTAAATCTAAGTATTAATAATCCTAATCTTATTTTTCTTGGCCAAAGAATTAATGTAGGTACTTGTTTATTAAGTAGGTTATGTATGTCATGAAATCATTGTCTTACTTATTTGAATTTCGAAGAAATATATAATGATGATTCGACAAGTACCTGTTTCTTTCCGAACGACCACTTTATACGCCTTTCAAAAATTGATTTGTTCTCCCCATTTTATAGGCAAGTTTAATCATCTCTTGTTCTTCTTCGGTTATTTTTCGGGCATACATTTTTTCAAATTGCTGAAGAAGTTTATCGAAGTCTATCACTCTTATTTGGTGTTTTGGTCTAATAGCCCTGTGAGACGGGTCAAAGGGTTTTGGTTGAATCGATGAAT
The DNA here is from genome assembly GCA_001516045.1 of Desulfosporosinus sp. BRH_c37. Taxonomy (GTDB): domain Bacteria; phylum Bacillota; class Desulfitobacteriia; order Desulfitobacteriales; family Desulfitobacteriaceae; genus Desulfosporosinus. The sequence continues at coordinate 28,076 of LOEW01000130.1, read as the reverse complement.
TATATAATTTTTTAAATATTTCAGCCGTATAAAAAGCATCATGAAGTGCATTGTGAAATGCATATGTTATTGGAATATGGAGTAACTCAACAGCATGTTGAAGACGTAATAAGTTTTTTTGAGATAGATCGAAATGCCTGGAAACATAGGGTTGTAAGTTGATTACTCTTTTCGGTAAAAACCTGTGGCTTAACTGATGGTCTTCAACATTTCTGAATAGTTCTGTAATATCAGACATGCCCCAAGTACAAAATATAGAATCGCTCTCATTGATAAATGTTGTATACACTTTATAAATCTCAGGAAAGGGTTCTTCAGTTAGAAGCTGCTCTAAGGTAATACCGGTCAATTCTGTGACAAATGGATTAATTCGTGTGTAGAAGGTTGGCTTTACGTAACGGTTAAAAGTGCCTACGGTGTTAAATTCCAAATCTAATTTGATGGCACCAATTTGAATGATTTCAAAGGGATAGGGAGATCGTTTTCTATCAAAATTCTGTAAAGAAGCACCGTCATGATTAAATTCCAAATCAAATATTATGAAAGACATATTAGAACTCCTTAAATCACTTGATTTCCTTTATTCTTGGCTGGATATAAGGATGCTATCCGCATCTGATTAATGGTATTCCGGAAAGTGATCAAATGAGAAAAACCAGTAGTCATGGAATGCTTTTCATCCCAAAGGCTGCTGGTTATTCTTAAATTGTGTAGTATTCAAACTTGATTTAGCAAATGGGTTACCTTCCGACCTTTAATATTAGGTTAGCTACCTTTAACACGATGGTAGATAATGGAATACACTATGGCGGGTTAACAATTGTTTATGGGAGGGTTATTATTATGGATGAAGAAAAAAGTGCATGTAAGTGTAAATGTGACTCAAAGGATGCCCCAGTTACGGGAAATATTATTGTGTATGAACTAGCTGTTATTATAATTCTGTTGATATTCATTTTACTGGACCTTGATAAACTCAGCGAACAACCAACTAATGATCTTGAGCAATCAAGAGAAGAAAATTAAATTGCAAGAGATAGAATTTATTTAAGCCAGTCAATATCTTAAATTTCACCTCACTAACCAGCAGTCACGCTTGTTTAAGTGGATTTTGAATCTATATATCAGTTTGATGTTAGGTGATACTGCAGCTTTAAATGGAGCGATAGGGATGGGAGACTTTCAGTTTATACGGGTATCTCCTTCTAGATGATAGCCGTATAAACTTTTTATTTTATTGAATTGCTATCCGTTGCTTATAATCCAAATCTCGCAACTGGTAGGTTCAAATAGAATCTTATCTAGGACGAATTCGAATTGAAGCTACAGATGTACTGGTGAGGGGATTTGAACGAGAGTTGCCTGAGAAAGTCCCAACTGATTATAGTCAGTATATAAATAATATATATATTTGAGTTAAAGATATTAATATTTTAATTGAACTTAGTAAATTTTTTTAAGTATGACTAACTTTAAACAAGGGCGTTGGAATTGGACAGGGCAGAATAAATAACTGAGAAAATTCAAAAATGTAAAGGAGGAAATGAAGAGCTTGAAAAAGGGTAATTCATAATTATGTAGAATATTTAGCATTATCGTAGATAATAGAAATATCATCAAAAATAATCAGAAACAATAGAACTTATTACGGGAAAAGGAGAGATACAATGATGATTCGCGAACTTATTGAAAAGAACCGGACCTATCGCCGATTTTATCAGGACGTAGATATAAGCCAGGAGACCTTAAGAGAACTAATCGATCTTGCAAGGCTTTCTTCAACAGGTGCGAACCTCCAGTCTTTAAAGTATGTTTTGTCACGGAGGCTCGAAACAAATAAGCAGATTTTCAAGACATTAAAATGGGCTGGTTACTTAAAAGATTGGGATGGGCCAGAAGAAGGGGAGAGGCCTAGTGCCTACGTAGTAATACTCCACGATCAAAAGATCAGTAAAGGTTTCTTTTGGGACCATGGGATTGCCGTTCAAAGTATCTTGTTGGGTGCAACCGAAAAAGGGTTAGGAGGTTGCCAATTTCATGCCATTGATCGTGTCGCCCTAGCTCAAGAATTACGCTTACCGGATCATTTTGAAATCGCGACAGTGATTGCATTGGGGAAACCAAAAGAGGTGGTGGTCATAGAGAAATTAGGTGATTCTGGGAACGTAAAATATTGGAGAGATGAGCAAGGAATTCATCATGTGCCTAAACGTGCTCTGGATGATTTAATATTTAACAAATGATGTTCAGTTGAGATTTTCATTTAATGAATAAGAAAAAGCGAAGGATTTTACCCTTCGCCTTTTCTAATGAGTTTTAAGTCATGTTGTTCCCAGGAAGATTGCGTTCGGCTAATTCAATAGCCATTTTCACCATGTTGCCACAGTCTCTTGAAGAAACTCCTCCAAATCCTTCTTGTTGAAGGGTCCCCGCAAAACCTAACTCTTGAGCGATCTGCTCTTTTAACTGGTAAGACATGATACTATTACGACGTTTTGACATGAGGATTCCCCCTTTCATTGGACAGTTTCTTTCAACAACACTGTTGATGAAAGTACTATTAGTATAACTTTTTGTTATAGACAGTATGTAACATGAATTTGAATTCTCTTGGTAATTGAGGAATCAATAACCGCTTTTAAATGAATATAATGTATTACGTAAAAAAACACTTGACTTCAATGTGCGTACATTTTATAATCCAAATCAGGAACATATTAGTAAGGCGATGATGGGAAAGTCCGATGTGCAGATTCTAAAGAGAACCGACGGTTGGTGCGAGTCGGTGAATCAAACTTGGGATTCCATTCCGGAGTGTCCGATGATGAATCGTGACGGGTACCGCCCGATACAGCGGGTTATAGAGTTGGCTATTTACAACATGGGTGGCAACGAGGGAACACCTCTCGTCCTTTTGGGATGAGAGGTTTTTTATTTCTAGTGTAACTTGAGGTTGTATTGGTCTGAACTGGGTGGTACCGCGGAATTTCCCGCCCCAAAAGATTGGGGTGGGTTTTGTATTTTTTTAAAATTAAAGAGGAGTGGTGATGTTAAAAAGGGATGTTTCAGAACTTGTAGGTCAGCAATGAGATTAGAAAAACAAGATTTTAATTCGGGCACGGGGATGAATCGATATTAATATTTTAAGTGACCTTGGCGACATTTGAAATGACTCGTGCTGTGGATGTTTCGGTTTAAACTGAGTGTTGTAGTGGGAAGCAAAGGGACGGTTCCATTGCTTCCTCACTGATGGAAAGCCTATTAAACAGGAAGCACGGAACCGTCCCCTTGCTTCCTGAAGTGGGGCTCAGGAAAAATGGATATTAGGGAGGGGAAGTAATGGAAATTCTAAACGATGATGAGAAGAAATCATTAAAGACTCGGTTTATATTAGTACGTCACGGTGAAACTAGCTGGAACCTCGAAGGGCGATACCAAGGACAGATCGATACGCCACTTAGCCCTGTAGGACTAAAGCAGGGGCAACTTGTCGCTGAAGCTCTAAAAAATGTTCATTTTGATGTAGTCTATGCCAGTCCTTTATCACGGTCCTATGAAACTGCCATGATGTGTGCGGACTTGCATGGATTAAAAGTTGATAAAGATGAACGTCTGCTGGAAATCAATCACGGGAAATGGGAGGGGCTTCATTCAACCGAAATTGAAGGCCAGTACCCAGATCTCTTAGCACGTTGGCGTACTACAGTGGTTGATGTTCAGATGCCTGATGGTGAAAACATCGAAGATGTTCGCCGGCGAGCCATGGCGGCTTTTTATGACTACGTTGAAAAAAATAAAGGGCAAACTATCTTGGTTGTTGCGCATGATGCGGTTAATAAAGCCGTTCTTTGCGATATTCTGGAGATGGAACAGACCCATTTTTGGCAGATGAAACAAGATAACACGTGCATCAATGTTTTTGAATATGAGAATGGTAAATGGCGATTAGTCCTTATGAATTCGACAGCTCATTTGGGTTTTCTTTTTAGTGGCGTTGAGCAAAAGGGGTTATAATATAACAATAGAAGTCCCTCATCCAAGTCGGGTGAGGGACTTCTATTGCATTGGCTTTATTTATGGAAAGAGGATATAATGTGAGGAAAAACAGTTATGGAGTGAACATTTTTGCCATTATTATTTGGAACCGCCGGAGTCCCACTATCCTCTACGGATCGATCCAGTGAAGGTGGAGTGCGACGTATACGGGAGTTGAAGCTCGGTGCTTTAGAAATAGAATTTGTCCAAGGGGTGCGTATGGGCGAAGAGAAGGCGAGAAAAGTTGGCGCCGTAGCGTTCGAAGAGAATGTTGCTTTGTCTTGCCATGCCCCTTACTATATTAATCTTAATTCTCGTGAACCAGAGAAAATTACGGCAAGCAGAGATCGTATTATTCATACCGCACGTATTTCGCAAATCCTTGGAGTGCGGAGCGCTATTTTCCATCCGGCGTTCAATCATGATGATTCGTCGGAGGTGGTTCTTGCGCGGGTAGTCCGTGAACTTAACCTAGTACGAGAAACACTTGATGCGGAGGGAAATGACGTAATTCTTCGCCCCGAAACGACGGGAAAAGGGAGTCAATTTGGGGATCTGGCGGAAACTATTCGGATTACCCAAGAGGTTCCAGGGGTATTGCCCTGTATTGACTTTAGTCATCTTCATGCACGGACTAATGGAAGGTACAACTCTTATGACGAGTTTTGTGAGATTCTGAATGAACTTGCCGAGGGGTTAGGTGATCGCTGGGTAAAAAATGTACACTTCCACATTTCGGGTATTGAATACGGATTAAAAGGCGAGAAACGGCACCTTGTCTTAAAGGAATCTGACTTGCGTTTTGAAGAATTGATGAAAGCCTGTCTGACATTTGGGGTAGAAGGGTTGGCTATTTGTGAAAGCCCGAACCTAGAAGTAGATGCCCTGCTTTTACAACAGACGTATCTTGGCTTTAGTTAATGAATCCGTCTTGATAAAGCTGAACATCGATATTTCCGATGGAGTATATGTGAAGCCAAATATGATGGAGTATATGTGAAGCCAAATATTTTGAAGGATAAGTAGAGCCCCTGTGCAAGGGAAAGTTGATTAAGGGGGAGTGAAAAGAGATGAATTATACTCCAGCACATGAGGTAGCGCTTAATAAATTCCGAGCTTGTTCATTAGAGGATATGGCGCGTTGCTCAGGCTATTCTATTGAGGGAAATGCCCTCTTTATTGAATTTTTAGGTCATAATTTTAAGGTGGACTATCCCAGAGGGAATTTTGTTCCTGTACATGCGGTAGACGGAGAATTGCCGCTTGCTACTCAAGTATTGATTCTTCATTACATAACAAGCCTTACGGAACCATTAGAAGTAGGGAAGCTTATTTCGTATAAGGAATTTCCGGGTGGGGCTATTTATATTAAGCCGTTTACCGGTAGGGCCATTGACCCAATGGTAAGAATTTTCGGTGCTAATCCGGATAGACTTCTTGAAGTAGCAACAAGTTTAGGGGGACAGTCCAATGGACTTGGAGATGTAGGCGTTACTATTAAGGTTTTTCCACGGATTCCTGTGACCTTGATTCTTTGGAGAGCGGATGATGAATTCCCAGCGTCCGGGAATATCCTCTTCGATGCGTCTGCCCCTGCAATCCTACCGACGGAGGATTATGCTGTCCTTGCAAGTCTGGTTGTTTTTAGTTTGAAGCGAATTAGAGAGTCAGTGTCTTAGCCTTGGTGACACTATTGAGAATAACGTGAATAATAACACGACAGTTTAGAGCATTGTCGTGTTTTTTGCATTAATTACTCTATTGATGTTCACACTAAGCTAAGGAGGAATGTCAAATGCATACACTTTGGAAAGGATCCATTAGTTTTGGGTTAGTGAATGTTCCGGTAAAAATGCATGCGGCCACAGAATCTCAGGAGTTTAAGTTTAACTTTCTTCATAAAGAATGCCAGAATCGGATTCGGTCAATTAAAAAATGCCCCACCTGCGACCTGGAGGTTGATGCGGCTGATTTAGTCAAGGGATATGAATATGAAAAGGATCGCTTTGTTGTACTAAATGATGAAGACCTTGCATCTCTGGAACAACCGATGAGTCGATCGATTGATATCCTTGATTTTATTAATTTGCAAGAAATCGATCCGATATATTATCAAAAGTCTTATTATCTGTCTCCTGAAGAAACTGCCCAGAAGGCTTATCGTTTACTTTGTCAGGCGATGGAAGAGAGTGGAAAAGTTGCTTTGGCACGTATTACTATGCGTTCAAAACAGCATTTGGCTTGTCTACGTGTTTTCGAACAAGGCCTTGTCATGGAAACAATGCATTATCCGAAGGAAATTCGCCATATGGATTTTGTTTGGGATCGTGTTGTTCTGACGGAAGTGGAAATGACCATGGCTCGTCAACTAATTGATAATTTAGCCCGTCCGTTTGAACCCGAGAAATATCGCGATGAGTTACATGAAAAAATGGCCTTGTTAATTGAAAGCAGAGTAACAGGGGAGACCTTTAAAGTTGAAGCTCCGACAAAGGGTGGGAAAGTGGTCGATTTGATGGAAGCATTGCGGGCAAGTATTGCACAGACAGAAAAAGAAAAAGGTCAATTAAAAGATAAGGGTAAGGATCAAGATAGAACTAAAGATAGAACTAAAGATAGAACTAAAGATAGAACTAAAGTAAAGGCTAACGAAGCTTCCGATGAGGGCAATGATATAGGATCGGACTTGGAGCAAGTAAACACTGAAAAACAGGAATCTACATTGACTCCTCGAAAACGAACAACACGACGTGCGAAAGGTGCATAGGGTTTGCTGAATCAAAAGAATGGTTTTTCATCAATCCTACATTATTTTACCTAAAACATGGATATTCGTCAATAATCTGCGCAGGAGAAGTGTCTATTTGTCCAGAAAAGGAGGACAAAGGAGGTAAGGCGCATTGGGGATGGAACAGGAAAAGTTAGTTCGAGCGGCATTACGAACGATTAAGGGCGTTGGAAGTCAACATTTACGTCTGCTTATTGCTTATTTCGGAAGCGCAGTAAAAGCTTGGGAGGCTCCTCAGAGTAAATATCTTCAAGTCGCAAATCAAGGAAAATGGCTTGGAGAAATTTTAAAGGGGAGAAATAATATTGACCCTAGAGAGATAGGAGAGACTTTGTACAAACGGGGGATTAAGTTGATCATACCGGATGAACCTGATTATCCCGCTTTATTAGCTGAGCTGGCAGACGCTCCTCCACTTCTATATTATCGTGGGCATCTAGGAGGAGAAGCAGAGGTGTTAGCTATAGTAGGTTCACGCCAAGCGACTACCTATGGAAAATCTGCTGCACGAATGTTAGCTCGTGACGCTGCGGCAAAAGGAATTGTCATTGTCAGCGGTCTAGCTCGAGGGATTGATACTGCTGTTCATCAAGGGGTACTGGATAGCGGGGGAAGGACATGGGCTTTCCTGGGATGCGGTCTTGACCGGGTTTATCCCTTGGAAAACCAGCGCCTTGCCGATGGCATTTTGGCTAAAGGCGCATTATTAAGTGAATTTACACCCGGCACACCACCAAATGGTGTTAATTTCCCAGCGCGAAATCGATTAATCAGCGGGTCTTCTCGTGGGGTTCTGGTAGTGGAGGCAGCAGAAAAAAGCGGCGCTCTGATTACGGTAGATTTCGCTTTGGAACAAGGACGAGAAGTTTTTGCTGTACCTGGACCGATTTTTAGTCCGCAGAGCCGGGGGACTCATCATTTACTGCGTCAGGGAGCAAAAATCGTGGAGGGGGTCGAAGACATCTGGAATGAGGTACCTGCATGGTCGAAACATGTTTGCCATGTTTCGCTTAACTCTGAATCTTTGCATGAGAAAAAGGACCCTCCAGCTGAAATGGATCTGGGGTCAATTCTTCAGCAGTTAAGTGACGTTCCCTTGCATATTGATCAGATTACGATTCACTCTACACTTCCCGTATCCAGCATTTCGTTGGCCTTATTGGAACTGCAATTAGGCGGGAAAGTCATACAATTACCTGGGCAACATTATGTATTAGCTCGAGAGTGCTAGACATACTATGAAAAAGGCGTTAATATAGGGCATAAGTTTACCAACGTTACCCGTGTACTTAGAATAACCCGATTCGGATATAAGTGTAGTAGAGGAATGAAATAGAAATTTCCTTAACTATTGTTTTCTGTAAGAAAACAATACGAGTTCGAACCTCGCGCATCGCGCCTCGAACATCGAGAAAAGGGTATTTTAGAGTTTTCTTTAAGTTTATTTGAGGTGAAATTATGTCTAAAACGCTTGTTATTGTAGAGTCCCCTGCCAAGGCAAAGTCAATCAGCAAATTTTTGGGAAGCCGATATACGGTAAAAGCCTCAATGGGACATTTACGAGACTTACCAAAGAGTCAATTAGGTGTGGACGTGGAGCACTACTTTGAACCCAAATATATTGCCATTCGCGGACGAGGAGATTTGATTAAAGATTTACGTCTAGCAGCTAAAGGGGCAGATAAAGTGTTATTGGCTTCTGACCCTGACCGTGAGGGGGAAGCGATTTCTTGGCATCTTTCTCATTTATTAGGGCTTGACTTGAACAACAAGAATCGAATTGAATTTCACGAAATTACTAAGAATGCTATAATGACTGCACTTAAGCATCCCCGTCAAATTGATCTTAATCGAGTAGATGCCCAGCAAGCCCGCCGAGTATTGGATCGCTTAGTCGGCTATCAGTTAAGTCCTTTGCTCTGGCGGAAAATTAAGAAAGGCCTAAGTGCAGGTCGAGTCCAATCCGTAGCAGTACGGTTAGTTGATGACCGAGAAGAGCAAATTAGGGCTTTTGTATCAGAAGAGTATTGGAGTCTAACTGCAGAGCTCCAAGCTGCTGGAGGAAAGTTTCTTGCTAAGCTTTTAAAAAAATCAGGGCAAAAAGTTGCAATCGCCTCGAGAACAGAAATGGAAGCTGTCTTGGACGATTTAGCGGGTGGTGACTTTCAAGTATCTGATGTTCGTACGAAAGAAAAGAAAAAGCAACCTGCTCCTCCTTTTATAACGAGCAGTTTGCAACAAGAAGCCCATCGTAAATTGGGCTTTTCGCCTAAGCGAACCATGATGTTAGCTCAGCAGTTGTATGAGGGTCTTGACCTAGGAAAAGAAGGAACCGTAGGTTTAATTACGTATATGCGTACAGATTCTGTCAAGATTGCCGAAACTGCTCAAGCGGAGGCAAAGGAATGGATTTTATCACACTATGGTATTAATTATTATCCCCCTGAACCACGCCAGTTCACTAATAAAGGCCGAGCTCAAGAAGCGCATGAAGCGATCCGTCCGACAGTTGCTTTGCGGACTCCAGATTTACTGAAGGGGATTTTAACTCGAGATCAGTTGAGGTTATACCGCTTGTTATGGGAACGTTTTATTGCCAGTCAGATGAGTGTGGCAATCATGGATACGTTGACAGTCGATGTGCAAGTAGGGAATTATTTATTTCGTGCGAATGCGTCGACAGTTCGTTTTCCCGGATTTTTGGCTGTTTATGAAGAAGGAAAAGACGAAGCTGATCTAGTCGATGAAGAACAAAGCTCATTGACACTAGCAGTCTCTTCTGGAGAAAAACTAAAACTTGTTAAACTCCAGGACAAACAACACTTTACAGAACCACCGCCGCGCTATACAGAGGCATCTCTAGTTCGCAAGATGGAAGAGGAAGGAATCGGAAGACCAAGCACTTATGCACCAACTATTGAAACGATTCAAACACGGGGGTATGTCCTCAAAGAGGAAAAACAACTTCTTCCTACGGAACTTGGGGAAATCGTAATTACTTTACTAAAAGAATATTTCCCAGATATTTTAAATTTAGAGTTTACGGCTAATTTGGAGGAGAAGCTCGATCTTATTGAAGAAGGAAGGGCTCCTTGGAAGTCGGTAGTTAATGACTATTATGTGCCATTTGCCGTGACCTTGGCTCAGGCTGAAGAGAAGATCGGAAAAGTCAAAATAGAAGATCAAGTTTCCGAAGAACTTTGTGATCTGTGTGGTCGAAATATGGTGATTAAGATGGGGCGCTACGGTAAATTTTTGGCCTGTCCAGGTTTTCCAGAGTGTCGAAATACCAAACCCCTCTTTGAAGAGGTGGGCTCAAATTGTCCGAAATGCACTAAACCCCTTGTGGTTCGACGCTCTAAGAAAGGTCGGAAGTTTTACGGCTGTAGTGGCTATCCAGAATGTGATTTTGTGTCATGGGAAATGCCAGCCCCAGAACCTTGCCCAGAGTGTCAACAGATAATGGTGATTAAATCTTCAAAACGACAAAAGAAACAGGTATGCACAAATCCGGAATGCCGTTATACTTTGGTGATTGAAGAAACCTAGATGATAAGAAGGCATAAGTCTTGATATACTGCTTTACTGGAAGCGTTAACTGGAATAAGGAGAATGGATACATGGTGCAGCCTATAACTGTCATCGGAGCAGGTCTTGCAGGTGCCGAGGCCGCTTGGCAACTTGCCGAACGCGGTGTGAGGGTTGATTTATATGAAATGCGTCCGGTCAAATATACCCCGGCACACCATACAGACCAATTTGCAGAACTAGTTTGCAGCAACTCGCTGCGTGGAGCAGGTTTAGAGAATGCGGTGGGATTATTAAAAGAAGAAATGCGTCGCTTAGGGTCTCTTATCATGAGTGCTGCTGATCATAATGCTGTTCCCGCCGGCGGCGCTTTAGCAGTTGATCGGGAACTTTTTTCGAGTGAGGTTACTAAACGGTTGGTTGAGCATCCGAATGTATATATTCATCGAGGAGAAGTACATAGTATCCCGATGAAGGGGATTACAATTGTCGCTAGCGGTCCATTGACCTCCGATGATTTAGCTGAAGATATCGTAAGGGTAACTGGAGAAGAAGCTCTTTCCTTTTACGACGCAGCAGCCCCGATCGTGACGCTAGAATCCATAGATTTAAGCAAGGCCTTTTGGGCTTCGCGTTATGACAAGGGAGAAGCGGACTATTTGAACTGTCCGATGACTAGGGAAGAGTACGACCTGTTCTATGAGGCTTTAGTTCAAGCGGAGACAGCAGAAGTTCAAGGATTTGAAGAAGGGAGAGTTTTCGAAGGCTGCCTGCCTGTCGAAGTGATGGCCAAACGTGGCCTCCAGACTCTGATGTTTGGTCCATTAAAGCCTGTTGGCTTACAGGATCCAAGAACTGGAGTAAACTCTTATGCAGTTGTACAGCTTCGTAAAGAAAATCAGGCAGGGACACTCTTTAATCTTGTGGGTTTTCAAACACATTTGAAATGGAGGGAACAAAAACGAGTTTTTTCGTTAATTCCCGGTTTAGAAAATGCCGAATTTGTGCGTTATGGTGTGATGCATCGCAATACTTTTCTCAATGCTCCAAAAGTCCTCAAAGCAGATTTTAGTTTAAAGCTTAAACCCGAGGTTTTCTTTGCCGGTCAAATGACGGGAGTCGAAGGATATGTTGAATCTGCTGCCAGCGGGCTTCTGGCGGGCCTTAATGCATGGCGAAACCTTAGTCAGATGAGACCGCTTGTCTTCCCTGCAGTAACGGCGTTAGGCGGACTGGCGCGTCATTTAGAAGGATCGCCCAGTGAAAATTTTCAACCGATGAATATTAACTTCGGTTTGCTTCCAGCCTTAACGATGCGGATACGGAATAAACGTGAAAAGAACGCCAGGATTTCGGAACGGGCTTTGGAGTCTTTAAGTGAGTTTTGTGCTTGGGAGGATTTAGGGAGGTAAACTTACTATTGAAAATGGATGAGGCGTTAAGTTTATTTTCAGGTCATCAATATTCTCAAAACCGATCCGAACTCACAGTCGCTGCGTATCAAACTGATCTAGTTCAGTTTTTTAGGTTTGCAGCACTCGAACTGGGTCTCGAGCCTGAAACGCTCACTGTGGATCTGATTGATGTCTATATCGTCCGTGGTTTTCTGGGGGTCATGGCAGAACATGGGTTGACGAGAAAAAGTATGGCTCGTAAGCTTGCCGCTCTACGATCTTTTTTTAAGTTCTTATGCCGAAAAGAAATACTCCAAATCAATCCGGTTCAGCGGGTAGCGAGTCCAAAACTAGGGCGAAAATTACCTCATTTTCTATATTTAGACCAGATGGATGGGCTACTCCATGCTTCGGATTGTACAAGTCTACTGGGTTCGCGCAATCAAGTCATTATCGAGTTGCTCTATGGGTCTGGGCTAAGGGTCAGTGAACTAGTAAGCTTAGATCGTGAGAATCTTGATTTAGAGATCGGACTGATTCGAGTCCTCGGGAAGGGGAGCAAGGAGCGGGTGGTCCCTGTCACAGATTATGCGATTAAGGCCATCGGGGAGTATCTCGGGATGCGGAAAGATCACCATAAAATCCTTTTACTAAATTACAAAGGGACGCGGTTATCGGCCAGGTCAGTCAGACGGGTTTTGGACAAACTGGTCGCTCAGATTAGTCTGGAACAACATGTAAATCCACATATGCTTCGCCATTCTTTTGCAACTCATATGTTGGATGGGGGAGCGGATCTAAGAAGTGTTCAAGAGTTATTGGGACATCTTAAGCTTTCATCAACTCAAATATATACGCACCTAACTCGCGAACGGCTTAAAAAGGTTTATGCTCAGGCTCATCCCCGAGCGAAAGGACCAATAGGCCAGTAACAGGGTTAATTTTCACAAAAAGTTGTAAATTGCCTACAATTTACTTGACACACTGAAAATGGCCTATTAAACTTTATTGAAGGGGGTGATTGCATGTTTCATGCAACGACCATTGTCGCAGTAAAAAAAGAGGAACACGTAGCCATAGCGGGTGACGGCCAAGTAACCTTCGGGCAGGCCACCGTGATGAAACATAAAGCCCGGAAAGTACGGCGTTTGTTTCATGGAAAAGTGATTGCTGGGTTTGCGGGATCCGTAGCGGATGCGTTTACACTATTCGATAAGTTTGAACAAAAACTGGAAGAGTATCATGGGAATCTTCAGCGTGCAGCCGTAGAGCTGGCCAAAGAATGGCGAACAAACAAAATGCTGCGTAACCTTGAAGCACTGCTGATAGTGGCGGATAACCAAAATCTCCTGATTGTATCCGGTTCGGGGGAAGTGATTGAACCGGACGATGGAATTGCTGCCATTGGATCTGGTGGGAACTATGCTTTAGCCGCTGCTCGTGCTTTGGCGAAACATACTGATTTGCCAACGAAGGAGATTGTACGAGAAGCGATGTTGGTTGCTGCTTCGATTTGTGTTTATACTAATGAACAAATAAATGTGGAAGAGTTATAGGGGGTGAGACTATGGACAGCTTGACACCTCGAGAAATTGTCCGTGAATTGGACCGATTTATCGTAGGACAAGATGCAGCAAAACGAGCTGTTGCGGTTGCATTACGTAATCGCTATCGTCGTTCTTGTTTGCCAGAGCAATTACAAGAAGAAATTATACCGAAAAATATTTTGATGATTGGCCCGACAGGCGTTGGAAAGACTGAAATTGCCCGGCGGCTAGCAAAGCTTGTTCGCGCCCCATTCATTAAGATCGAAGCCACGAAATTCACTGAGGTTGGATATGTAGGCCGAGATGTGGAAGCCATTATTCGTGACTTAGTCGAGATAGCCTTACGTATGGTGAAGGTTGAGCGCGCAGATAAGGTGCAAATTCAGGCGGCAATCAAGGCCGAGGAACGCTTGATCGAGCTGTTAGTTCCGGAAAAACGCTCTGAGAGTACCGCTAGCAACCCCTTTCAGATGCTATTCGGTCAAACTCCCGATCCAGAAAAAGGTGTTAATTTGACTCCCGAAATTGAGAAAGAACGCAAGATAGTGGCTGAGCGCTTGCAGCGAGGGGACCTTGAAGAGCAGATTATTGAGATTTCAGTAGAAGAAACTACGCCACTTTCCGATATGTTAGGCAATAATAACATGATGGAAATGGGCTTGAATATTCAGGATATGATGTCGGGGATGCTCCCTAAACGGCACAAGAAGAGAAACGTAACCGTTCGCGAAGCGCGAAAGATCTTGATACATGAAGAGACACAAAATTTGATTGATCATGATGAAGCGGTTCAAGATGCCATTTGGAGAACTGAACATGAGGGAATAGTTTTCTTAGATGAAATCGATAAAATTGCTGGTCGCGATGGTGCTGGTGGGCCGGACGTTTCCAGGGGAGGAGTACAACGTGACATTCTCCCGATTGTGGAAGGGTCCACTGTCGTAACAAAGTATGGCCCAGTTAAAACTGATCACATCCTGTTTATTGCTGCAGGTGCCTTCCATCTCAGCAAGCCGTCTGATTTGATTCCGGAACTTCAGGGAAGATTCCCAATTCGTGTGGAACTAGAATCGTTAAGCGTGGCCGATTTCAAACGTATTCTTAGGGAACCCCAATCGTCGTTGATTAAACAATACAGCGCATTATTGGGAGCGGAAGGGATAAAGGTTGATTTTACGGAGAATGCTATTGACGAATTAGCAGAGGTTGCCTATAAAGTAAATTCTAGCACTGAAAATATTGGGGCTAGGCGTCTCCACACAATTGTAGAAAAAGTACTCGAGGAATTGTCTTTCGAAGCTTCCGAACTGCCTGAAGACTACACTGTGACAATTAATCAAGAATATGTTCAAAATCGTTTGGGTAATGTGGTACAAAATCAAGATTTAGCTCGCTATATTCTTTAGATACAATGATCCATTCGCCAATCATTCGCTATGTAAGCAACTTTAAGGAGGATTTTAATTATGAACACGACGTTATTAGAAAAAACCAGAACCATTAATAAATTAATTCAACGCGCTGCAGGGAATCCAGTTGATTTTGAGGAAATGGCTACAGTTCTTAGTAAAGCAGTGGTCGCCAACATATATATTGTTGGCCGACGAGGAAAGATTCTTGGCTATAGTTTTATGAAGAATTTTGTTTGTGGAACAATGGAGGACATTGTCATTCATTCCGAACGTTTCCCTGAAAGTTATAATGAAGGTCTGATGAAAATCAGCGAGACAAAAACCAACACTGCGCAGGTTGCAAATGGCTGTGTATTTAATTGTAATGAACCGTGTCATTTTACGAATAAGATTACAACAGTTGTTCCAATATTAGGTGGAGGCGAACGGGTTGGGACGCTCGTACTAGCGAAATATGACGAAGAGTTTGAAGAGCAAGATCTAGTGCTTGCTGAGTACGGTGCTACAGTTGTAGGTATGGAAATTTTACGTGTTAAGGCTGAACGAGCAGAAGAAGAAGCTCGTAAAAAGGCGGCAGTCCAAATCGCCGTAGAAACACTGTCTTATTCTGAACTTGAAGCGGTGGAACACATCTTTTCCGAATTGGGTAGTGGAGAAGGACTTTTAGTTGCCAGCAAAATTGCCGATCGAGTGGGGATAACGCGTTCCGTTATTGTCAATGCCCTGCGCAAATTTGAATCAGCAGGTGTAATTGAGTCGAAGTCATTAGGCATGAAAGGCACCTATATTCGAGTTCTTAACGATTACTTACTGGATGAATTAAATAAGCATATCAATCACACGAAGTAAGTATTATTTATTCAGGAGGGTAATTTTATGGATGAACATGATGATGAACATGATTATGTTTACCAACTTAGACCTCTTATTGTTCCTGCCGTTATGTTTCTAATCCTTTATCCACTTGTTATAGGCGGTTTGCATTTCTTTAGGAAGCTACCAAGCCTAGAACTTAGGCTTCTCATAGGGATATATATCACGGCAGCGCTTGGAATCTTATTCCTATGGGTTATAGGAAAGAGTAAACATGTGCAGATCAAAGATCGGCAAATTGTCTTTCGTTCGTTACTTGGTAAACACATCTTAGAACCGCAGGATATTCGTAGGGTTGCCTTTTATTTTGATGGAAAAGGGCAGGAGGTTGCTCAGATCAGTACGAAAGGTGATTTTTATTACGTAAGCGAATTCTATTTTCCCTTTCCCGAGCTCATGAGTGACTTGGAGATTTTCATACAGAAGTATGATTTGCGTTCAAATCTTGAGAGCTATGCGGGTTTGATTGATTAGAAACTTCTATTTTATGGGCATTTCATTGCAATGCCCTCAAGAATGTGCTAATCTATTGACAGTATGATTTAATGAAGCACGCAGAGGGATTAAAGCGTTAGTTCCTGTCATAAGGCAAGGGGCGTTTTGAGATGAACCTGCGGAGGAAAAAACAAAAGAAAGTTGGTTTAACACAATGGCAGTAATTTCCATGAAACAATTATTGGAAGCGGGTGTCCACTTTGGACATCAAACTCGTCGCTGGAACCCAAAAATGGCTCGTTTTATCTTTACGGAACGCAATGGGATCTATATTATTGATCTGCAAAAAACCGTTAAAAAAGTGGATGAGGCTTATAACTTCGTTCGGAACCTCGCTACTGAGGGTGGTACCATGTTGTTCGTGGGTACTAAGAAACAAGCTCAAGAGTCGGTCAAAGATGAAGCAGAACGCTGCGGTATGTATTTTGTGAACGAGCGTTGGCTAGGTGGAATGCTCACAAATTTCCAAACCATTCAAAAACGTGTTGATCGTTTGCGCGTTTTGGAACGGATGGAAGCTGAAGGCGTATTCGATGTGCTTACGAAGAAGGAAGTTTCTGCATTACGTCATGAGATGGAGAAATTAGAACGCTTTTTGGGTGGCATCAAAAATATGAAAAAACTTCCAGATGCTTTGTTTATTGTAGATCCTCGTAAAGAGCGGATTGCGGTCGCTGAAGCACGTCGTTTAAAAATTCCGATTGTTGCAATTGTGGATACAAACTGCGATCCGGATGAAATCGATGTTGTTATTCCGGCTAACGATGATGCAATCCGTGCTGTTAAGCTACTCACTTCGAAGATGGCTGATGCGATTATCGAAGGACAACATAGCAATGATGGCGAAGAAGAAGCTGGAGAAGTAGCCGAAGGGTAAAATCGAAGTTCGAGGTTCGTGGTTCGAAATTCGAATGCAGAGTTTTGGACATCGAGCAGCGTGCTCCGTAAATAGTACTGTGAAGGTTCGAGGTACGAATAGCATACCTCGAACCTGTACATCGTCAAATCAAGCGTGAAACATAAAGCATATATCATAACACATAAATATTAAAATCGTGCATCGTGCATCGAGCATCGAGCATCGAACATCGAGCATCGAACTTGGAGGTATATAACCATGGCAGACGTAAGCGCAGCTCAAGTAAAAGAGCTTCGGGAACGTACCGGGGCAGGTATGATGGATTGTAAGAAGGCACTTATACAGTGTAATTGTGAGGTTGAAAAAGCCTGTGATTTTTTACGTGAGAAAGGACTTGCAGCCGCTGCAAAAAAAGAGGGGCGTGTTGCAGCTGAAGGGACCGTCGAGGCCTATATTCATGGCGGTGGGCGCATTGGTGTGCTGCTTGAAGTGAACTGTGAAACAGACTTTGTATCTCGTGGGGATGAATTTAGAACATTAGTTCGCGATCTCGGCTTGCATATTGCAGCAGCCAACCCTCAATATTTGAATAAAGAAGATGTGCCTTCAGACGTACTCCAACATGAGAGAGATATATTAAAAGCCCAAGCTCTTAATGAAGGAAAGCCTGAAAAGATTATCGAAAAAATGGTCGAAGGGCGGATTGAAAAGTTCTATAAAGAAGTCTGTTTAATGGAGCAAGCCTTCGTCAAAGATCCTGATAAAAGCGTGCGCGACTTGGTGATAGATAAGATTGCCAAAATCGGGGAGCGCATTGTTATTCGTCGTTTTACTCGTTACGAGCTAGGAGCAGGCA
The DNA here is from genome assembly GCA_001516045.1 of Desulfosporosinus sp. BRH_c37. GTDB lineage: Bacteria > Bacillota > Desulfitobacteriia > Desulfitobacteriales > Desulfitobacteriaceae > Desulfosporosinus. The sequence continues at coordinate 10,289 of LOEW01000130.1, read as the reverse complement.
TTGAAAAACGACAAGATGATTTTGCAGCAGAGGTTATGAAAGAAATGAATCGCTAACACAACCTAGACAATCTATCTAGAGAACACCCTGGTGTTCTCTTTTTTTAGAATACGAGAGGATTTCCCACTCTAGGCGTAGAATTAGATTGATGGAGGTTAATCCATGGAAAAACTACGGTATAATCGACTGGTCCTTAAGATTAGCGGGGAGGCGCTGGCAGGCACACAAGGCTTTGGACTTCAACATGATATGTTAGTTTCCGTTGCGGCTCAGGTGGCAGAAATCCGAGGTATGGGTGTTGAACTTTGCTTGGTTGTTGGTGGCGGAAACTTATGGCGTGGCATTGCTGGAAGTGCTCAAGGGATGGACCGTGCCACGGCCGATTATATGGGCATGTTGGCAACGGTGATGAATGCCTTAGCTTTACAGGATGCCTTGGAAAAGGCCGGATCAGATACCCGTGTCTTGTCGGCTATCGAAATGCGACAGGTTGCTGAGCCATATATTCGGCGTCGTGCGATTCGACATATGGAAAAAGGGCGTATTGTGATTTTTGCAGCTGGAACAGGTAATCCCTACTTCTCGACGGATACAACGGCTGCTTTAAGGGCCGCCGAAATCGAAGCTGATGTCATTTTGATGGCGAAACGGGTGGATGGGGTTTACGACTCTGATCCGCTGAAGAATACACAGGCAAAGAAGTTTGACCGTTTAAGTTACCTTGATGTCCTCAGCAAAGGACTTGGGGTGATGGATTCCACTGCCACCTCACTTTGTATGGACAATAATATTCCCGTAATAGTTTTTGACCTTACGACACCGGGTAATATTCGAAGAGTAATTATGGGCGAAGCCATTGGAACTTATGTGGGGAGGGATAGTTAATGATTTCTGAGGTGATTAGTGACGCAGCAGAGCGTATGCATAAAGGGGTTGACGTCTTACGTAGAGAGTATGCTACAATTCGAGCAGGCCGCGCAAATCCGAGTGTTCTGGACAAGGTTATGGTTGATTACTATGGGGCGCCTACTCCTATTAACCAGCTTGCAAATATCTCTGCCCCTGAGCCAAGAATGCTAGTTATTCAGGCTTGGGACAAATCCGTTCTTCCTACTATTGAAAAGGCAATCATGAAATCAGATCTAGGGCTGAATCCATCAAGTGATGGTACTGTGATTCGCTTGATCATTCCCCAACTTACGGCTGAGCGACGATTGGAATTGGTCAAAAAGGTTAAAAAAGAAGCTGAAGAAGCGCGTGTAGCAGTCCGTAATGTCCGCCGAGATGTCAATGACAAGCTCAAAAAACTTGAAAAGGATCATGAGGCCTCAGAAGACGAAATCAAGAGGGCCCAAGAAGACGTTCAGAAGATGACTGACAAGATCATTAAAGAAATTGAACATGTAATGGAAACTAAGGAAAGTGAAATCACTGAAGTATGATAAACGGTTTACTTGGCCGAAATTGGAACGAGGTGAAACCTGAGCTTGAACGCATGGGTAAACCTTACGCTTTTCAAATCTCGCGTCCGCATGGTAAAATGGAAGCATGGGGAAGCTGTCGTGTTATCAGAGTTAGAGAATTCGACGATCGGGTGGAGGTAGTCTTAGCGTATGAAAAGTTTTCGCCAAGGCAGCCAAAGACCCCTTAATCGAGGTTCGAGGTTCGAGGTTCGAGGTTCGATCAAAGAACCACGAAAGCGCGAACTACGAACTTCGAATAGGGGGTCTATTCGACATTCGAGGATCGAGGATCGTGGTTCGATATTTAGAATAACAACCACGATAGCATATACCACGAACTTTAGAGTTTTTTACCAGGATATTCGATGTTCGAAGGCCAAGTTTAGTAGTTCTATGTTTTAAGTTCTAAGTTCGAACCTCGAATATCGAACCTCGAACATCGAGATGGGGGTGGGAATGATGTGGTTCAAACCATGGAAACAAAATACGGAATCAACAGACCAGGTTGCGATGGACCGCCTCCCTCGTCATATTGCCATTATCATGGATGGAAACGGGCGATGGGCTCAGAAACGAGCGCTTCCTCGTTCAATGGGGCATCGGTCGGGTGTTGAGGCCTTGCGTAAGGTTGTTAAGGCGTGTTCCAAACTTGGAATTGAGGTCTTAACGGTTTATGCATTTTCTACGGAAAACTGGAAGAGGCCCAAAGATGAAGTGGGTGTACTCATGACACTGCTCACGGAGTACCTGAGAAAGGAACTTCAAGAGCTGCATCAAAACAATGTAATCATTCGTACCATGGGGAAAATTAATGACCTCCCACTGGAAGCACAACGCGAATTAGCACACTCTATCAAGAGTACTCGTGATAACACGGGCCTTGTTCTTAACCTTGCTCTGAACTATGGCGGGCGATCTGAGATTATCGATGCCGTCAGGAAATTAAGCAAAGAGGTCCTAAATGGAAAGCAACGAATTGAAGAGATTGACGAACACTGCTTTAGTGAAACACTCTACACCCAGGGGTTACCGGATCCTGATTTGCTGATTCGAACCTCGGGGGAAATGAGGTTAAGCAACTTCCTACTCTGGCAGTTGGCCTATACAGAGATTGTTATAGTAGAAGAGCTTTGGCCAGATTTTGGTCAGAAAGCTTTACTTGAAGCGATCAAAGCGTACCAGAAGCGTGATCGTCGTTTCGGAGGAATACATACAAGTTGAGGAGAGCACATGGTTAAAAGAATAATTAGTGCCTTAATTGGTGCCCCACTTTTCTTGGGACTTATATATTTGGGAGGGCCATATACTGCATTTTTGGTTGTTGTATTAACGTTATTGGCGTTGCGGGAATTCATGCAAATTGGTGAGCAGATGGGTATACGCGCTTGGACTAAACTTACGACCATTGTTACAGTTGTTTGGTTTATATGTCTGTTGATTGCCGGAGTAGAATGGATGTTACAGATGTTAGTCTTCTGGCTTCTAATCGGACTTGGGCGGCTTGCCTTAACTTATCCGAGGACGTCTCTGTCAGAGACAAGTTTTAATTTACTGTCGGTCCTTTATTCGGTTGTCTTATTATCTCATCTTTATTTGCTTCGTCAGCTTCCGAATGGAGTGGAATGGACCTTTCTTGCGATTTTTTTGGTATGGGCTACAGATATAGGCGCATACCTTATAGGAAGACAATTTGGTAGCCATCTTTTAGCCCCACAGGTTAGCCCGAAGAAAACTGTGGAAGGTTCGCTTGGAGGATTATTATTCAGCATTGCAGTGGCTTTAGTGTTCTGGCGCTTTGTCGGCGGAGCCAATTGGATTATGTATATCCTCATGAGTGTTATTATCGGAATCAGCTCCCAAATCGGTGATTTGTTTGAATCAGCCTTAAAGAGAAGCGCAGGGGTTAAAGATTCCGGAAAGCTTATTCCAGGGCACGGTGGGATCTTGGACCGGTTCGATAGTCTCATTTTTGCACTCCCCCTGGTGTATTATGGGATAAGATTACTTTCGTGAGGTGAAAGCTTTTGAGCATCAAGAAACACCCTCTATGGACAAGTGTAAACAGGCTTGCGGTGGTAACTACTGGTCTTGTCCTTTTGAAAGTCTTTACATACTTTTTTGAAGATTTTCTGCCCGTTTTCGGTCAAGTCGTTTCCAAAACGTTAAGCGCCTTTTTACCATTTATTATCGCACTTCTTTTTGCTTTCTTACTTGAACCGCTCGTTGTGCGGCTGATGCGGAGCATTCGGATTCGTAGAACGTATGCATCTGTACTTACTCTCATTTTGGCTCTTGCTGGATTGGGCATTTTTATTTTTTTAATTGTTGCTCGTCTTTATACTGAATTATCCGAGTTAGCAGTTTCCTTACCTAATTATGGTTATTTAGTGGATCTAGTGACCAAGCAAGTTGATACAGTTGAAAAGTTTGTAAAAGTAAATCCTCAGGTTCAAAATACTCTGTTTGCATCGACGGAAAGCCTAGCAAGGACGCTTCAGGAATGGGCTAAATCGGGGAGTGTCTTGTTACTTGGTTTTCTCACCGCGTTACCCCGTGTTTTTATTGTCCTGGTGGTGTCCCTTGTCGCTACCTTGCTCATGAGTTCAACTTATCCAAATGTTAAACAGTTTATTTCTGACTTGTTTCCCAACCGTTGGCACGTAAGTGCTCAAGCGATCAGCGAAGATTTGGGAGCTGCCATTGTGGGATATTTGCGGGCACAAGCGATTTTGGTTGCTGTCACAGCTTTTTCAACCATCGGTGGTTTGCTGCTGATGGGAAATCGTTATGCTGTCACGTTGGGAGTACTGGCAGGGCTTCTGGATATAGTGCCCATTGTGGGCACAGGCATTCTGTTTGTGCCTTGGATCGTCGGCCTGTTTATCATGGGATCACTAGGAGAAGGTTTAAAATTGTTGTTGATGTGGCTCGTTACTGTTACAGTACGGCAGTTTTTGGAGCCCAAAGTTTTGTCTACTGGAATTGGGATACACCCGCTTCCGACTCTCATTTCGATGTACGTAGGACTTCATATACTAGGCGGTATAGGCCTTATTGTGGGGCCTGCGTTGGTTATTTGTTATGAAGCTTTACGAAAAGCAGGAATTTTTGGAACACGAAAGTAAAGTATATTTTTATATTTCATTTACTATAGTTTATCGTAGGATTAAGTAATTCAAAAGGAAGAGATGATTCACTTGAAAACGCTGACTTTATTGGGGTCGACAGGTTCTATCGGGTGCCAAACCCTGGATGTCGTCCGCCATGCGAGAGAGCACCTCAAGATTCATGCTTTGGTGGCAGATAAAAGTATTGAACTTATAGAACAACAGGCGCGGTTTTTTCATCCTGAAACCGTTGTGATGATGGATGAGGGTGCTGCCCGTGAACTGCGTGGCCGGCTCAAGGATTTGCCAATTAAGGTAGATCAGGGTATGGCCGGGATTATCGACTCCGTTATCGCCTCACAAGTGGATACGGTAGTCACGGCACTTTCCGGAAGGATTGGTTTAGAACCTACACTTGCCGCAATAGAAGCGGGCAAAGCTATTGCCCTAGCTAATAAAGAAACGTTAGTCGCTGGCGGGGACTTGGTCATGTCTACGGCAAAGAAGATGAAGTGCCCGATCCTCCCAGTGGATAGTGAACATTCGGCAATTTTTCAATGTATGGAGGAAAATCCTGATACCGTTGAGAAGATCATTTTGACGGCATCGGGTGGCCCTTTTTTCGGATGGTCTAAGGAACAGTTAGCAACTGTCACGTTAGAGAAAGCTCTTTGCCATCCCAATTGGGATATGGGTGCCAAAATTACCATAGACTCGGCAACAATGATGAATAAGGGACTCGAAGTAATCGAGGCGCATTATTTATTTAATATGGAGTATGATCAGATAGAGGTTCTTATTCATCCACAGAGTGTGATCCACTCCATGGTCCAGTATCGAGATGGCTCGATACTAGCCCAGTTAGGAAGGCCAGATATGCGACTACCAATCCAGTATGCTCTGAGTTATCCAACTCGCTGGAAAAATCCCTTTGAACGACTAGACTTCCGTGGGAAAACATTGACCTTCCATGAACCAGATTTGAAAGCTTTTCCTGCACTTGGTATGGCTTACCGAGTAGGACTTCGCGGTGGAACCTTACCGGCCGTGATGAATGCAGCTAACGAAGTTGTGGTTATGGCATTTCTTCAAAAGCAGATCACTTATCTTGAGATTCAAGACATTGTTGAGAAAGTATGTTCTATGCACTACGTTTTAGACAACATGGATTTGGGAAGCATACTTGATGCGGACACTTGGGCACGTCGTCGTGCCGCGGAACTTTTATCGTAGTTCGTGGTTCGATATTCGTGGTTCGAACCACATACTCATAGTTCGATATTTGATGTTCGCTGCTTGAACTACGTGATTGAAATTCGAACCACGAACCACGATCATCGAACCACGAAAAGGGGGGGTTAAAGTGTTAACGACACTCGCCATCGTTTTTGTTTTTGGAAGTATGGTCATGATTCATGAACTCGGGCATTTTATGATCGCAAAATGGATTGGGGTTAAGGTTATTGAATTTAGTTTTGGCTTTGGTCCGAAAATTGTTGGTTATCAGGGTAAGGAAACGCTTTATGCTCTGCGGATCATTCCTTTAGGGGGGTTTGTCAAACTTCATGGTATGGACGCGGAAGTTGATGCCAATGGCCAAGCAGTGATTGCACCTACCCATGATGCGCGGAGTTTTATGAATAAGCCGGTTTGGCAACGCATGGCGGTGATTGTGGCTGGACCGATCATGAACTTTGTTTTGGCCATAATCCTATTTGTGAGCGTTTTTGCTTATCTCGGAATTCCAACGGCAGGAAAAACAAATATGATTGGATCACTTGTTCCGGGAAAACCGGCGGCCGCTTCTGGGATTCAACCGGGAGATAGAATCCTGGCAGTGAACGAAGAGTCTACGCTAGATTGGACTCGTTTGACAGAAGTTATTCATGCCAAACCGGACCAAGTGTTAAGCTTAACGGTTGAACGTGACAATGGAAAGCAACATCAAATAGTCTCAGTAAAGACGGAGAAGGATGTTCAAACTGGGCAGGGTATGATTGGAATTGCGCCAGAAATCACTTATACTCATGCTTCTATTCTCCAGTCGACCCTTTTTGGCTTAGAACGCACGGTGGATTTTACAAAGTTTATTGTAGTGACTTTGGTACAGATGATCACAGGGAAGATTCCGGCCGAAGTAGGCGGTCCAGTCATGATTGCTCAGGCAATCGGGGAAGGGGCTCAGCAGGGTTTAGCCAACTTACTGGGTTTAACTGGAGTGTTAAGTATTCAATTAGGACTCATTAACTTGTTTCCCATCCCTGCACTCGATGGGAGCCGGCTGGTCTTCTTATTGATCGAAGGTGTAAGGGGGAAACCGTTAAAACCAGAAAAGGAAAATATGATTCACTTGGTGGGTTTTGTTTTGCTTATGGCGCTAATGATCGCAGTTACTTATAAAGATGTCCTGCGCTTATTCGATAAAGCGGGGTAGTAAACTCGCTTACGTTAAAGCTGAACATCGGGGCTGCAGACCGGTGGAACGCCCACTTCTAGAAGTGGGCGTCTCAACGTTGAATAACTAGGGACCTGGAGTAGGAGGAGACCTGTTGCAAAGAAAAACAACAAAATCGGTTTCGGTAGGACCTGTGATGATCGGTGGTGGCGCCCCGATTGTTGTTCAATCGATGACAAATTCTGATACTCGCGATGTAGGGGCAACCTTGGCTCAGATTCACGCTTTGGCTGATGCTGGATGTGAAATCGTCCGTTTGGCAGTCTTGGATGAGGAGGCAGCGTCCGCTTTAAAGGAGATTACTGTTGACAGCCCACTCCCTGTGATCGCAGACATTCATTTTGACTATCGTTTGGCAATTAGTGCTGTAGAACAGGGGATTCATGGCTTGAGACTGAATCCCGGCAATATAGGGGCTCGCTGGAAGGTCCAAGAAGTTGTTCGTGCAGTTAAGGAACAGCAAATCCCCATTCGTATCGGTGTTAACGCTGGATCATTGGAAAAGGAACTTTTAGAAAAATATAGAGGTCCAACTGCCGCAGGGATGATCGAGAGTGCCTTAGGACATATCCACTTACTTGAAAAAGAAGGGTATAATAAAATAAAGGTCTCGCTCAAAGCATCATCTGTTCCTCTGATGCTTGAGGCTTATCGTAAAATATCTGAGATGATTGATTACCCATTGCATTTAGGGGTGACTGAGGCAGGTACGGTACGTTCGGGCGTGGTAAAATCGGCAGTAGGGATTGGGACGCTGCTTTCCGAAGGGATCGGAGATACGATTCGAGTGTCGCTTACTGGTGACCCAGTTCGAGAAATTCCTGTGGCGCTTGAGATCCTGCGTGTTCTCGGCCTAAGACAGCGAAGCGTGGAGTTAATCAGTTGTCCAACGTGTGGCCGCACGCAAGTTGACCTAGCCTTATTGGCAGAAAATGTAGAAGAGCGGTTATTACACCTTCCTGTACTGGACAAGCCTTTAAAAGTTGCGGTAATGGGCTGCGCAGTCAATGGACCGGGCGAAGCCCGCGAAGCTGATTTCGGAATCGCTGGCGGAAAAGGGATGGGACTTTTGTTCCGAAAGGGAGAGATTGTTGCTCGTCTTCCGGAAAACGAATTGCTACCGGCTCTACTCCGCGAAATTGAAGAATATGTACGTGTTCATGGTAGAGGATAAAGGGTGGGCAATTCGATGATGCCCCTCAGAATGTCGATACATGAAATAAACATAGGGGCAATTCATGAATTCCCCGTGCAAAGGAAAGGAATGTTTCATATGCGTGTCAGCCAACTCTTAAATCCTACACTCCGCGAGGTTCCTGCCGAGGCAGAAGTTATTAGCCATCAACTGATGGTTCGGGCAGGTCTAATTCGAAAGTCTGCGTCTGGACTATACACCTATTTGCCTTTAGGATTACGAGTTTTAAGGAAGATTGAAACCATTGTACGCGAAGAAATGGACGCCAAAGGTGGGCAAGAACTTCTTATGCCGATTATGCAACCGGCCGAATTATGGAAAGAGAGTGGGCGTTGGGACGTATACGGTGATGAGCTGTTTCGTTTAAAAGATCGTCATAATCGAGAGTTTTGCCTAGGTCCGACGCACGAAGAGATTATTACTGACCTTATTCGCGGTGAAGTTCGTTCATACAAGCAGCTTCCACTTCTTCTTTATCAGATTCAGAATAAATATCGCGATGAGCGACGTCCGCGTTTTGGCCTGATGCGTGGCCGGGAGTTCATTATGAAAGACCTTTATTCTTTTGATCGGGATGAAGCAGGACTTGCTGAAAGTTATCAAAAAATGTATGATGCCTATTGCCGAATCTTTGCACGTTGTGGTTTAGCTTACCGACCGGTTGAAGCTGACGCCGGGGCCATCGGTGGAACGGGTGGGACCCATGAATTTATGGTTTTGGCTGATTCGGGAGAAAATGCTGTAGTATATTGTCCTGAGTGCAGTTACGCGGCCAATGTGGAAAAAGCGGAGTGCCGTCCCCAAGTAATTGAGGTTGCTTCGCCTGAAGGTCAACGGAAGTTAGTGTTTACTCCGAACGTGAGGACCATTGATGAACTATCGGGGTTTTTGGCTGTACCGAAGACTTCCCTCGTAAAGTCTTTGCTTTATCAAGGGGATGAAAAATTATTTTTGGTGCTAATTCGTGGGGACCGTGAATTGAATGAAATAAAATTAAATAACGCTTTAGGCGGTTTCGTTTCCCTCGAACTTGCCTCTCCTGAGGATGTTAAGAAAATTTTGGGGTGTGAACCGGGCTCAGTGGGCCCAGTTGAAGTGCCTAATGAGCTTATGGTTGTAGCCGATGAAGAAGTTCCTCTGATGAAAAAGGCTGTGTGCGGAGCGAACAAGGCGAACCATCACTTTGTAGATGCCGTTCCGAGTATAGAGTTTCGTATAGATCAAGTCCTCGATTTACGAATGATGGAACAAGGTGAAGCTTGTTTGAAATGTGGAGCTCCTCTAAAAGAAGCCAGGGGAATTGAAGTAGGGCAAGTTTTTAAGCTGGGAACAAAGTATAGTAAAGCACTCGGGGCAACCTTTTTAGACCCGGACGGAGAAGAGAAGGCCTGTGTCATGGGTTGTTATGGGGTTGGCGTTAGTCGTTCAATTGCTGCTGCCATAGAACAAAATCATGACGACTATGGGATTATCTGGCCGATGCCGATAGCTCCATACCAATGTATAATTGTACCAGTCAGCACAAAGGATTCCCTCGTCGTTGAGACAGCAGACAAGCTCTATCTGGAGTTTCAGCGCCTTGGAGTGGAAGTAGTCCTTGACGACCGAGATGAACGTGCGGGCGTAAAATTTAAGGATGCAGATCTGGTCGGATATCCTTTACGGGTGACTATAGGGAGTAAAACCCTGGCGAATGGCCAGGTCGAACTTCGAGAACGGAAAACGGGCGAAACTCATTTAGTGACTGTTGAAGAGGTTGCCGGGCAGGTTAAGACCATTATAGAGAAAGAAATCTCTTTCTAAATTCGGAAGGGAAGCAAGGGGACGGTTCCAGTGCTTCCTATTTAGTAGACTTTCTGCTAGTGAAGGAAGCAAGAGAACCGTCCTCTTGCTTCCCCTTGCTTCCAGGGGCTTCCGGAGGAAAATCAGTTTAGCCTGTTTTTGGGAGGAAGTTTCTTGGCCCATTCGCACATCCTACGCCGGTAGGCATTCCTTTCGGGATCACGGTTTCGGCGATACTAATCCTACAGCGCTTAGTATTCGTTAAGGGTTGTGCGCTTTCGGCGATA
>LOEW01000129.1 GCA_001516045.1 Desulfosporosinus sp. BRH_c37 | reverse complement strand
TATATACTTCTTAATCGTTTCTTCTGTCACACTTCCTACCGTTGCGCAAAAATACCCTCTCGCCCATAAATGTTGACCCCAGTATCTTTTCTTTAATTCCGGATATTGATCCTGCAATAACCTTGATGATCTCCCCTTAAGATATTGTACTATTTTACTCGGTGCCAGACTCGGAGGACATGACAGCAGCATGTGCACATGATCCCTTCCGATATTTCCTTGTACAATTGTAATATTTCTTGCTTCGCATCCTTGTCTGACAAGTTCTCGTAACCGTTTTGATATTTCTCCGCCAAGTATTTTATACCGATACTTTGTAACCCAAATGATGTGGTACTTGATATCATAAACTGCATGACTCGATTTATTGTAATCTACTGACATACTTCTTCTCCTTTTTGGAGTTTAGTATGCCCTATCTTCTCAGTTTTTTAAGGCTTAAAGCTTATACCGCCTAAAGGCGGTGGATTTAGACCCCGCGAATAGAAATTAAACATTTTTCACCTGCTTGGTTTACCATCGTTATGGGGACAGGGAGCTTTGCCAATCTTCTTTATTTATGGGGAAATAACTGGCTTCCTGGGCATAACCTCGGTATTGTTCTCGCCTCACTTAATACAATTTTATTTATTCTTTTTCTTTTGCCTTGGATTGCTCGGTGGTTTATGCATTTTGATCTATTGCAAGAAGATCTTGCTCATTCCATTACTGGTAATTTTTTCGTTACAATGCCACTCGGAACAATGATTCTTGGTACCAACTTCGCCTTAATGGGAGGAGCCTTTTTCGGTAAATATCTTCTATATCTTTGTTATTCAGCCTGGATCATTGGGGTAGCTGGTGCGCTAATATTTGGAATTTATGCCGGACAGAACCTAATGCATTCAGAAAAGAACCTGCCCGAAGTGACGAACTTTGCTTGGCTCATTCCACCAGTGGGTAGCATGGCCGTACCACTAATTGGCAGTCCTCTCGTTAAATTACTGATGGTAAACGACCCCGGTTCAGCAAGAGATGTTTTGCTCTTTAACTTAGGATTTTTTGGACTAGGATTCTTCTTATTTATATTTATTGGGGGTATTGTTTTCACACGACTGGCTGTCCATTCTCTTCCATTAACAGCTATGACTCCAACGTTCTGGATACCTTTAGGTCCAGTCGGCGTAGGTGTAATCGCTCTTATTGGAATGGCTGATACAGCTAAAGTTCTCGGCCTTCTCGCTTCGACAGATCTAATTTATTTTACAGCGGCAATTTTCTGGGGTTTAGGTCTTTGGTTTCTTGGCGTAGCGTTAATGATTTCCTGGCATAACTTTAAGACAGAGGGAATTCCGTTTACTCTTTCTTGGTGGGCATTTATTTTTCCACTGGGGGCATATGCAATGGCAAGCCTTAAGATGGCAGCTTATTTCAATTCTGCTCTAGTGTATTCTTATACTATTCTTCTCTCACTTGGGTTAGCCTTCTTATGGAGCACAACATCTATTCTAACTGTTAAAGGCATTTTTAATGGAAGTCTTTTAAAGCCCCATAGCATTCCACAATTGACTAAGGCTAGCAATTAAAAAATAATGGGAAAAATAGACACCGCAATTGGTAACAAGGTCTGTTTTGACAACGAGAACAGTTAATGATTCCAAAAGGTGATTGGGAGTCCCTAGTACATCTAGAGATTTACTCGCGGTTTGAGGCGAGATCCTCACGATCCTTCTTCTTAATATACTAGTCATAGATATCAGCCCAACCGTAAAACCGATGCACTAGCCTCCACTTGTTCTCATAAGATCCTTATTATTAACGTCTTGGTAGCTATCATTATTAGCCCGTAGTCTCACCGCTAAACGGGTATTCCTCTTTGAAGTTTTATTATTGCGAACTGCCATAGCAACGGCCTTCTTCGTACCTACTAGAACAAAAACCTTCTTAGCCCGTGTAACACAAGTGTAGAGAAGATTTCTTTGTAGCATCACGTAGTGCTGCATCGTTAACGGTGCCACAACGATCTTATATTCACTGCCTTGGCTCTTGTGAATCGTCGTGGCATAAGCCAACACGACTTCATCGAGCTCTGTGGCATCGTAATCCACCACGTTCCCATCAAAGTTTAAGGCAAGAGTTCGTTCTTCGGTGTCAATTTTAGAGATGCTTCCGATATCTCCGTTAAAAACGTTCTTATCATAGTTGTTTTTAATCTGCATGATCTTATCACCAAGTCTGTAGACCGTGCCACCATATTTAATAGAAATAGTTGAGGAATTCAGTGCCTCCTGCAAAACCACATTGAGGTTAGCCGCTCCTGTTTCTCCCCGTTGCATTGGGCACAGAACCTGAATGTCGTTGATAGAGTCAACATTGTAGAAAGAGGGAAGCCTCTTAGTGCAAAGATCTTTAATCGTTTGGGCAACCTTGGTTGGCTCATCTTCTTCAATAAAAAAGAAATCACTGTTACCCTTCAGTTCGGGAAAGTCACCCTTATTAATTTTATGAGCATTGGTGATAATGGCACTTCCTTGAGCCTGTCGAAATATTCTTGTGAGCTTAACGACGTTGACAATCCCCGAGTCAATTATGTCGTTAAGTACATTGCCAGCACCTACTGATGGCAACTGATCCACATCTCCTACAAGTATGACCACGGTTTCATTGGATACCGCTTTCAGAAGGTTGTACATCAGGATGGTATCAACCATCGACGTCTCATCGATAATCAGAACGTCACACTCCAAAGGGTATTCGGCATTCTTCTTGTAACCCTCAGGCGGCTTGGACTCTAGTAAACGGTGAATAGTTTTCGCCTCAAGTCCTGTGGTCTCAGACATTCTTTTAGCCGCTCTCCCTGTTGGTGCTGCAAGTAATACTTGTGCTCCCAGTAACTGAAACACCCTGATAATAGCCAGAGTTGTGGTTGTTTTACCCGTTCCAGGTCCACCAGTAAGCACCATGAATTTTGAGGCCGCTGCTGTCTTTACAGCATCCTTTTGCACCTCGTCGTAGCTAATATCATACTCCTTTTGTATCGTTTCGACTATACTATCCACGTTGGTTATAGGGTAAAGAGTATCTACGTATAGAATGGCCTTCATTCTCTTCGCTATCCCCAGTTCGCTGTGATAGAAGGGTAATAAAAAGATAGAATCTCCTTCATCGAGAATAACGGTCTTTTCCTCGATCATCCTACTAAGGGTAGAATCGACCAGTGTTTTCTCAAGCTCTAGGATCTTTTCTGCTTCTTCCAAAAGCTGTTCTCTTGTGCCATAACAATGTCCGTCATTGGAAAGTTCGTTAAGTACATAGACAATCCCCGAGCGACATCGTTCAAAGGAGTTCTTATCGAAGCCCATCTGTAAGGCAATTTTATCTGCAGTTTTAAAGCCGATGCCCCAGATGTCATCCGCCAGTCTATAGGGATTGTTCTTCACAATTTCAATGCTGTCATTTTCGTAGGTCTTATATATTTTTACTGCGAAAGCAGTTGATACTCCATTGCTTTGTAAGAATAGCATGACATTCTTAATTTCCTTCTGCTCTTGCCAGGCTTTTTTAATCATGTTCACTCGCTTTTGCCCGATGCCTGCAACTTTGACTAAATAATCAGTTTCTTCCTCCAATACCCTCAAAGTGTCTTCTTGAAAATGTTGAACAATTCTCTTGGCATACACCGGTCCGATGCCTTTTATGAGGCCACTTCCCAAGTATTTTTGAATACCTGCAACCGTTGCCGGAAGAGTTTCGCGATAATCCTGTGCAGCAAACTGCTTCCCAAACTTGCTGTCCATCTTCCATTCGCCCTTAAGCCGAATTACTGATCCAACATTCACAGCAGCAAGACTTCCTACGACAGTTACAAGGTCAGCATAACCCTTGGATTTTATTTTGATGACACTGAATCCATTCTCTTCATTTTCGAAGGTAATTCTCTCGACAACCCCGCTTATGTATTCCATTTTGACCCCAACCAATCATCAAGCAATTATAGACTTACGCTGAAAAAGCAAATACCCTTGGGAATGACTCCGCGTCACTTATATAATGTAACTATATCATTTTTAAACCTAAAAGCACCATTGAAAATACGTTAATAAAGCCGTGGCACTAAGAAACGGCCACAGCTATGATTTTACACTATAAGATTATAGAGTTGCACCAGCTTCGAAGGACCTAACTTCATCTCGGATACAGCATCATTCTCTTCGAGCACGTTTTTGGCGCAAGTTTTCCCGGCAGTTTCTTCCGAGTAAGGTTTTTATAACGACGAGAGTCCTAGCATACAGAACAGTTCGAGAGCCCTAATGTTCGTATGATGACAATCAGAAATTTCGAACTGCCCCATACTATGGATAATACTAAATTTAGCTATATATAAGTTATTGAATTAGTGGTTCAACAGCTTTCAAGGATAATCATCCGGATACACTCCTCCAGAAGACCGAAATTGCGATCATTATCAGTAACAACATGGAATCTAGTGGGGAGGGGGACACTCTTTACAGACTTAATCTTTACTAGGCATACTATACCTGGTTATATATTTGGAATTCATTTACCCTAAGTAACTTGATTTTAACAGGCTCGCCTTATCTTTTTTCGCGGCTTTACAGTCCTTCGTGTATCCTTTGGATTTTTATTTCAAATCCTTCTTTTCGTTATCTGTAAATATAAATTGTGTGCCTTTGCATTTGTCACAACGTTTCATCTTTACTATTCCTTCGTGCTTAATACTCTTACCACATTGACAACAAATATAATACCCTGGCAATGCGTACTTATTAAATTCTGCTATCATTACAGTTTGGCCTCCTTAATTTATTTTATAGGATATATCTTCAAGGTTTCTTTACGTCCCTCAAAGTCGTCAATACGTGTGATATTGTAATTCTTACCCCTGAACTGGATCTGCATGGTTGTATCAATATCGTTATCACCTCACTTCTCCAAATTGGCAAGCGCTTGCCAATTTAAGTTCAACCTCTCCCCACAAGTGGGGAGAGTAATCTCACTCCGCAAAGTTGAGGCCAGCTTACCCGATTTTTTCGGGAACCAAATCGGCAAGTGCCTGGAGTTCTCCGATTTAAAATCGAGAAACTCGTTATGACTGGATACCAAATCAAAGCTTGCTGCGCACTCGCTCCATTTGTGGATGCAGTACCCCTCACATTGAGGGTGGTTCAGTTACTTCCATATTGGGAGCCACTGGCTGTTGTTTCAGTTTCTTCCTAACCACGTAATACCTAGTGCAGATTTTCATAAATACGCAAGCATTTCTTAGCGGCTAGCTCATGCGGGCATGATCTCGAAGAAATCGAAGTAAAGCGTCGAGAACGACGACAGGTATGGGATGTTCCACCCCAAACAATGGAGGTTATAGAACACCAGATAGAAGTGAAAATGTGCCCAGTATGTGGCTGCCTCAACAATGCTGAATTCCCTTCTGACGTGACCGCACCTGTTCAATACGGGACGGGCGTTAAATCCCTTATGTCCTATCTCAGCCAGTTCCAATTGCTGCCGTATGATCGAATCCGAGTATTTTTTCATGATCTCTTTAAGCAGGACATTAGCCAAGCAACGTTTATTCAGGCAAATGAAGTTCTTTTCGAACAATTGGAAGAGGTAGAAACTGACCTCGCAAAACGAATCCAAACTAGTCCTGTCGTTCATTTTCATGAAACTGGGGTTCATGTTGACGGGAAATTGCATTGGCTCCATGTTACCAGCACGAGCGAGTGCACCCATTACTCTGTGCAGACGAAACGTGGACAAGAAGGGATGACTGCAGCGGATATTATTCCCTCGTTTTTCGGGACTGCAGTTCATGATGCCCGGGGTCCCTATTGGAAATATCCTTGTCTTCATGCTCTGTGCAATGCGCATCTTCTTCGTGAACTTACGTTCATCTTTGAGCAAGAAGGTCAGACATGGGCCGACACGATGAGCAAATTGCTTTTAGTGATAAAAAAGAGAGTGAGGGAGATAAAAGACTCAGCGACAGTCTTGGAAGTGACGTAAGTTAGGACGTTTCTCCAACGTTACGATAGAATCCTTGAAATGGGACTCGCTGAGGATGAACTTATAAATCCCCAGCAACCTCAATCCGTTAAGAAACGTGGACGTACCAAACAAAGTAAAGCTAAAAATTTGCTGGACCGTTTAACGTTGCATCAGAAAGAGGTGCTCGCTTTTATGCATGATTCGAGTGTTCCATTCGACAATAACCTGGCCGAACGGGATGTCCGCATGATGAAAGTTCAGCAAAAGATCTCAGGCACATTTAGCAGTAAACATGGGGCAGCTATTTTCTGTCGAATACGAGGGTTTATCTCCACCTTAAGAAAACACTCGCTTTCCGTCATGGAGGGCATTCGGGCTGCATTCGAGGGCAATTTTATTCTCCCTCCCTTCTGCTCATAGATGAAACCCTATTACAACTTGGGGTGCCTTGCACCTCTTTTTTGTGTTAACTATTTTGAGTACCTGAATAGTTACATTATTTCTTTAAATTTTAATCCCTCTGACTCTGTAACTTAGCAAGAACCTCGAAAGCCGTCACTGACCGAGACTTTCCCTGATCACATTTACACACCTAACACACAATATTATTCCTCTCAGATAACTGGCTTAAGTCCGGGAAAGAAATATGTTTACTACATCCACAGTAAATTTGACGAAGCTGGAACAGGCGAAAGTACCTCGGTTACTTCCCCCGAATTCACAACATTAGCCGACACACCTCGTAGTAAGGTTGCAAGTACGGATGCGGCGCAGAAAAACTATGTTCAGTTGTTTGTATCAATTTAAGTTTTCCTGCAGCGCAAGTTATCTCACGAGAATTTTATCTCGACCCATATGTGTCATAACCGCCGTTAATGCCTAGTCGGTTACCGCAACTCTGTCCGCATTGAAGTCTTCTCCTTTGTTTAGGTACCCAGCATAGATTTTCTCTGTAAGCGGACACATAAAGACTTTGATGTTTTCCAGCTTTTTTGCCATGAATAGCACTCCCCCCTTATTAACATAATTTCACTCCGCAAATCTGAGGAGTGAAAATCCTTTCTCGCCTGCCTCACCCTTTGAGTTTATGGACAACTCATCCATAAACCTACACTAAGAGGGTTCTCCGATTTGAAATCGGTAAGCCTTGCTCTTAGGAAGAAAGGGTTGTATTTAAAAAGGAACCCTCCTTTTTCTAAAGGTTGGTTACAGTATCCAACATTACCCAACTCTTTGAAATTCTTTAGATAAAGGCTTATTGTTTTGGTAAAGATCTGTTCTCAAAACCGTCCTTTGAATTCGTGGATGTGTCATCCAAGTTTCGATAGTTCCTTGAAGTCGAAATAATGCGTCCTCTTAACTTTAGTTCTAGCCCCACTCGTACTAAAGTTAAGAGGTTCTAAATCAGAACCCCTCATTTATATTGGTGGTTGTAATCGCTTGGATGATTTTCTATCGACTCAGATTACTCTTTTACACTCGCGAAGTACATATTTGGGCATAAGAAAAGGCATTGCGTTTTTGCAATACCTTAAACCTTCACCTATTGGACATAAAAAAGAAGAAGGTTCATTTACCCTCTTCAAAGTCCTTGACCAACTAATAAAATGTATTCCTCTTTAATCCCAAGAGTTCCATCTCCTTAGTGCCAGTCAAATCCCTAGTTTTATTCTTGCCGTATAATTCAGCCCAATTCGCGGGATAATCTATTTCTTTTCTACCCATATATTTCCCCTCTTCTTTCGCGATCGCTATGCCTTCACGTTGTCGTTCTAGCATATTCTCGCGTTCAAAAGTATTGATTGCGCCTATCATGGTCAACATTTGCTTCCCTGTCGGAGTGCTCGTGTCTATATTCTCCTTACTGCTCACTAAGTTGATCCCCTTGTAGTTGCTCAACTATGTCCAGTAAGTCCTTAGTTCTTCTTGCTAACCTATAAAAGCTGTGTTTAAGAAAATCCAAACGTTTGGATTTTATCCGGCATACCAATGCAAGTTTACTCATTGCCCAGGGTGTATCTCTAAAGAATGTATCTAGTTGCCTGGGGCATTCCTCGATAACTATTACTGCCGACATTTACGCAAATGCTCTCCAAAGCGCTGATAAGGAAGCGTCTCAGAAATTTGAAGATCTCTTTAGTATCAAAAAAGATCAGGTATAAACGGGTTGTTCTTTGCTTTTCCATAAGTTTTATAAGGGCTATTTCAGTATCATTATATTATAGTTGTCCCCAAAATGTCCCCAAACCCTACTTTTATGCATTCTCTGTATAAAAACAAAAACCCGCAATCGCTTGCGGGAGTAATGTTTATTTGGTGCGCCACCCAGGGATCGAACCAGGGACCTGCCGATTAAGAGTCGGATGCTCTACCAGCTGAGCTAGTGGCGCACATTCGACGACAATAGAAAGTATACTTCTATATTCTAAAATAGTCAAGCATTTTTATTGCTGATTCTAGCGGTTCTCTGGGTCAGCAGCTAAGTTAAGGATAGCTTGGGCGTACACTTTGGTCGTTTGGAGAAGGTTTTCGATAGAGATGTATTCATCGGGACAATGAATTAATTCAGGTTCACCGGGAAAAACAGGTCCAAAGGCGACCCCTTGGGGGAGCGCTTTAGCATACGTACCCCCGCCAATGGCAAAGGCAAAGGGTTCGAGCCCGGTAACATCAGCGTAAGCTTTGAGCAAAGCTTGAACCAAGGCACTGTCTTTTGGGACATGATGCGCTTCCTGATGGGTTAAAACTTTAAGGCGAAATTTTTCACTCTGAGCAATCTTTTCAATTGGAAGAAAAACATCATCTCGCTTAAACGTTACTGGATATCGGATATCGATAACAAAGCGAACTTTGTCGGAAGTCAATTCTAAAATACCTAGATTTAGTGAAAGCTTCCCCGAGGATTCATCACTTAAAGCGATTCCAAAACCTTCTCCATAAAAGCCAGTCCCGGGGTGAGTCAAAATGAAATCAAGCAAGTGTTGTTCTTCGGAATTTAAAGGCAAAGTCCTAAGGAAATGTAAGGCATAAAGAATCGCATTTTTACCGTTTTGGGGGAGGCTTCCATGGGCTCCAATTCCCCTAAAAGTAAGTTTCGTTTCTTGTCCTATTTCCTGTTCTATTTCTTGACTAGTTTCTAAGCTACCTGGTTTAGCACTAACGCCCTTTGGAAAAGTGAAGTCATTCAATTTATTGGAAATGATTTCCCGTTTAATCCCTTTAACGGTAATTTCGCAAACATCAGCAACGACATTCGCACGTTCTCCACCCTGAACACGAACAAGATGGGGAAAAGATGTCTCCTGTGATCTACTAAATTCGAGATGGAGAATACCCTTTTCCGCATGGATCACTGGAAACTCAGCGTCTGGAGCAAAGCCGATCTGAGGAACTTCTTCTTTTTTAAGATAATAATCCAAATCTGCCCAACCAGACTCCTCATCCGTACCTAAGATTAGGCGAACTCTCATGTTTAAGGGAATATTAGCATCTTTTATGGCCTTCATGGCAAATAGAGTTGTTAACGACGGTCCTTTGTCATCTAAAGCACCCCGACCTAGAATTTTACCGTCTTTAATTGTCGCACTATAGGGAGGAACTGACCAGCCATCCCCTTCTGGAACGACATCGAGATGACCTAGTATCCCTAAAAGGTCTCCCGTGCCCATTTCAATATGGCCTGCGTACCCTTCAACGTTTTTTACGGTAAAGCCATACTTTTCACCTAAAGCCAAAGTCCACTCTAAAGCCTCTTGAATTCCAGGGCCAAAGGGGGCACCTGGTGAAGCATGTTCTATATCCTTGACACTCTTAATCTGGATACATGTTTGGATGGCAGAAATTATGTCTTCTTTCATCAAGTCAATCTGTTTATCAAGACGCATCTTCATTCCTCCGATTATTTCACTTACAATTAACCCTAGCATACCCATATAAAGTAATTTAGCACACCTGCTTTTCTACTTAATCAATAAAAATTACAAAATATTACTACGGATTTACAGCGTTTAAGGAAGAAAACTTAACTTCGACAGTTGTACCTTTAACTACAACCTTTCCTGCTTGGGGTGATTGTAAATTGACTAAGCCGCTCCCTGTAAAATTAAAGTGTAGTTCTGACTTTGCTAATGTGTCCCCAACTTGGCGCATGGTCATTCCGGTTAGATCGGGAATAATAACTTCCCCCCCTACAGGCGAACGTTCAGGGATTACTGGTTTGGGTGAGGGTCTGACGGCAGAATCGCTGGGAGAAATGGAAACGGTACTCTGGGTATCTTTGGCTACAGAAAGGCCAAAATACTGTAGGACTCCTTCAATAATGGCTTTAGCCGGAGGTCCTCCTAATGATCCACCTTGATGACTTTCACCTTCTTTAGGCGTATCTATAATAACTAGCACTGCAATTTTAGGGTCTTCAGCTGGGGCGAAAGCCGTGAATGAGGCAATGAAGTCTGTCGTTGAATATGCCCCGGTCTTAGGGTCCACCTTCTGAGCCGTACCCGTTTTACCCGCGACGCTAATGCCTGGGATTTGAGCCAGATGTCCCGTACCCTCTGAAACGACTTGTTCAAGGATTTTTGTCATTTGCATAGCTGTCGCTTTAGTGATTACCTGGCGCACAGGAGTCGGCTTTTGTTGTTGAACAAGTTGACCATCAGGCGTCGTAATTTTATCTACTATATATGGACGATAAAGTGTCCCCCCATTGGCAACAGCGGATATAGCAGATAATAATTGGATCGGAGTAACCGAATTGGCCTGTCCAAAGGACATAGTAGCAAGATCAATGTCTCGGGCTTTTTCTTGTGGAAGGAGTAATCCACTTTCTTCACCGGAAATATCAATCCCTGTTTTAGAGCCGAATCCAAAAGCTTTTAAATAAATATAGAAGGAATCTATGCCCAACTTCTTACCGACCTGAGCTAGTACGACATTCGATGACAACTGCATCCCTTGCGTAAACGTAGGGTTACCGTGCGGCTTTTGGTCAGAGTCCCAGTTGGTAATCAAACGAGGTGGAATTCGTAGATAGCCAGGGTCAGGAAATGTATCACTTGGTTGGATTACCCCCTCTTCCAAGGCGGCAGATCCGGTAATAATCTTAAAGGTTGAGCCTGGTTCATAGGACATACTAATCGATAGGTTACGTCGTTCGTCGGGGGTCGCTTTATCATACTCAGTAGGATCAAAAGAGGGACGGGATCCCATGCCCATAATCCGTCCGGTCATCGGGTCCATTGCCAAAATCGTAACAGTTTTGGCTTTGGTAGATTGTTGTAATTGATTAAGTTGTTGTTCAACAAAGTATTGAATCGTTGAATCAAGAGTTAGAGATATGCAATTTCCTGGTCGTGTAGGATCACTTTGATGGAGGGCATCGAGGATTGAACGTGCTTTTATATCCTGTTCCTGTGATTTGAAACCAGGCATACCAAACAATACTTTATCATAATAGGATTCAACCCCTTCGACGCCATGACCATCAAGCTTTACGATCCCAAGTGCCGAGGCAGCAAAATTACCCATGGGATAGAATCGTTTTTCCTCTTCATTTAGACCGACTCCAGGGATTTTAAGAGCCATGATTTTATCTGCTTTATCTATATCCACTTGATGAGCTAAACTAACCCAAGATGAGTTCTTATTAAGTTTGTCAAGTATGTCCTGTGATTTTATGGCTAAGATGCTTCCAAGCTCTTTGGCAACATCTTCTTTGGTTTGTTTAAATTGTTTTTTAATGATTAAATCACTCAATGTTTTAGGATCCGCATAGATTTCTTTAACCGGTATGCTCTGAGCTAGGACGTTGCCTTGGGCATCATAGATGGTGCCTCTTTCCGGTCGCAGGCTTTTATCTGTCGTCCGACGCTCAATTCCTTTAGCCTTGAGATCGGAAGCTTCAACGATTTGTAGTGTTACTAGCCTGGCTAAGACTAGGGTGACCATGCAAAGCAAGATCAAATGGACCCACCGATCACGCGAAAAATAGCTGATTGTACGTTTACTTCTTCTTTTCAAAGCATCCCCTCTTCTCTCCTTTTTACATTATAACATTTAATGGCATTTTTAAAAAACTACTTTTCTGCTCAAATTATTAACGAATAGAGCTCACGCTTTCTTAACTAACGATGGCAATTTGTTTTAACCACCTTGCTAAGAAATCGCAAGCTCTTAATTGTATTTTGTCCTGAGAGGGGGAAAGATTATGCTGGGAAAATGAGGTATTATATATTCTCTTTGCTCTTTTTTGACAGCAGCACACAGGTTACTGCACCAGTAATAAATCCTCCGAGATGCGCAAAGTTATCAATTCCTGGTTGGACTAAGCCGAATCCAAAATTGACCAAAATCACTATAATCAAATTCATTCCCAAGCCGGACTTCCAAAGTGTAGGCCGTTTATAGCTAAAATACAAGAGCGCTCCTAACAGCCCAAAGATCGCCCCAGAGGCTCCCGCTGAAAGGGCAGCAGAAAATATGAAGCTGGCAATTGATCCTCCGAGACCGCTCAAAATATAAATGATAAAAAACCGGCGGTGCCCGAGACTTTCTTCGGTTAAAGGCCCTAGTGCCCTCAAGGCATATAGGTTAAAGATGAGGTGAATGATGCCGATATGTATAAATGTACTTGTCAATAAACGCCAGACTTCACCGGCCTGAATCAAAGTGTTAACTTTGGCTCCAAACTCGATAAGAACACGTTGGTCGGTCGATCCTCCAACAGGATTTGGAAACAGATTTAGTCCGGCAAAAACCATCAGTAAAAAATAGATCAAGTTTATGCCTATAAAAGTATAAGTTAAAAAGGGTTTAAAAGATCCTTCCGCTCGGGATTCCTTCCCTAGAAAAACTGGCTTTCCGCTGGCGAGCTGCCTTAACCACTGAGGAATCAATTGATCATTGGTTGGTGGAAACGGAAATAAGTTACCCAGTTGAATATCCCAGTACCAAAGTTGGATATCAGGAAAACGGTGTTGTTTTAAGAGTGAAGAATCAATCCCTTCCGGGCAAAAAACAATAACGTCCCACTTAGAAATATTTGTATAAGGACGGGTCCACAGCGCAAATTCATTGGGAAGTTTACTGAAATTCCCAAATAAAAGACCACGCTTCAGCGACTCGTGTGTTGCGCTAAGCCAGTCCCCTTCTAAGTTTACCAACGTCCATCCAGATTGTCTGAGGTTATTAATAATCTGTTCGAACATATTATCACCTCTTTTTTAAATCTCCCCTAAAACCCCACGTAACAAACTTGGAATTCCGTAATCATTTTTTCCGGCTCCATATCCCACATTGAGCATAGTCATCTCTGGGAAAGTAGATTGTTGGGCTAAGGCGCGGATAAGTGCAGCCCCAGTTGGGGTAATTAGTTCGCCTGTGATTCCGGATTCTCGAAATTTATAACCGCGCAAAAGCATAAGTGCTGCCGGCGCGGGTAATGGCAATATTCCATGGGCACAATGCACAAAACCATGTGACCAAGGAAGCTCAGCGACTCGAATCAAGTCAATGTCCAGCAGATCCAAAGCGATACAGGTTCCAACAATATCGACAAGAGAATCAACTGCCCCTACTTCATGAAAATGAACCTGGTCAAGCGTTGTCCCGTGAACATGCGCCTCCGCCTCAGCTAAAACATTAAAGACTAAAAGGGCACTCTTTTGAGATCGTTCTGACAAGGTACCACTAAGGATCATGTTTTCGATATCCTGGAGACGTCGATGATGATGTTCCTTACCTTCGTGATGATCGTGACCTTCGTGTTCTTCATGGTTCAGCATAGGAATAACGACATCGATATCGGTCGCTTGAATTCCATAGACCTGGCGCGAACGAACATCAAGGATAAATTCTGTCAGTCCGATGGAATGAAGTTGATCAACAATTATTTTCGGATCAGCGCCTAAAGCAATTAGTGAGCCTAAAGCCATGTCGCCGCTGATGCCAGCAAACGTATCCCAATACAAAATTCTCAAGCCCATACTCCTCTCTATCATCCAACGTCGAGACGCCAACTTCTATAAGTGGGCGTTCCCCCAGCTTTAGCTGAACGAGTTTACTTTCTCGAAATACGACGCACAATCGCTGAGGCTAAAGAAGCTGCCCCAAAGCCATTATCAATATTAACAACTCCGATTCCAGAAGCACAACTGTTTAACATGCTAAGTAAGGCGGCTAGTCCTTGAAAGTGAGCACCATAGCCTACACTTGTAGGTACCGCGATCACTGGCTGTTCGACTAGTCCTCCGACAACGCTGGCTAAGGCACCTTCCATTCCTGCCACAACGATCAGCACTTCGGCACGTTCCATTAACTCTCTCTGACCGAGTAGACGGTGTATACCGGCGACACCAACGTCAAATAGAGTATCAACCTCGTGTCCCATATAGCGGGCCGTCAGCCAGGCCTCTTGAGCCACTGGAAGATCAGCAGTCCCAGCAGTCATAATCAGGATTCTGCCGGAAATAGTAGGATCCTCTAAAGGGCGAAGTAGGAGACAACGTGCCTGAATATCATATAGAGCATTTGGAAAATGGGGTAAGATTTTTTCTGCATCTTCAGGAACGAGACGGGTACACAACACGTTTTTGGCCTTGGCACCCAAGTGCGTTAAAATAGAAATTATATGATCAGGTTGTTTCCCTTGACAAAAAATCACTTCTGATTGTCCTGTGCGCAGCGCGCGGTGATGATCTAAGCGAGCAAACCCCAGATCCTCATAAGGAAGATCTTTTAATTGGAGTAACGCTTCGGCGGGTGAACAAGAGCCTTGCTGAACAGATTCAAGTAGAGCTTTTATGGTTTCCTCATTCATACATTATCCTCCTGCTAGGCATATGAAAGGAAATAACAAGTCAAAGATGCCTTGGATATTTTGCGTCAGACAAGGAGGTATGTTTACCTCATAGCGGGGCTATTAGGTAAACATGCCGACGCAGTATGACACAAAATAGACTGGCATACTGACTGGTTATTTTCTTGAATGTGCCTTAAATAGGGTTAAGGCTCCCCGAGCGTAGACCCATTAAGTCTAAGGTAACAAATCTAAAGCCCAGCGTGAGTATAGAGGCAGTGACTTCTGTACGCTCCTGAAGGAATGTGGAAAAGTTATCTATCGGAATCTCAATCCGAGCAATATCATTGTGTACCCTAACTCGACATTCTAAATACCCTTTCTGACGAAGAATAGCTTCAGCACGGGCAATTCGATTAAGTAATTCTGCCGTGATAGTGTCTCCAAAAGGGACCCGAGAAGCAAGACAGGCCATGGAAGGCTTATTCCAGGTAGGCAAATGACGACTTTTTGATAATATGCGGATTTCTGCTTTTGTGAGACCTACTTCTAGAAGTGGACTAATAATACCTAACTCTTGGAGCGACCTCCGTCCAGGACGATAATCATTAGAGTCTGAAGCATTTGTTCCTTCAATAACTGCAGTGTATCCGGATCGTTCACTATAATCCAGAAAAGTCTCGAAGAGTTTTTTCTTGCAAAAATAACAGCGCTCCGGCGTATTTTCACGGAACCCCTCTAAATCCAAAATGTCTATGTCTATCACTTCTACTGGAAAATCAAAATCTCGCACCATCGCCAGAGCTTCTTGCTCTTCTAGAGAAGAAATCATGGGTCCGCGCGCAAAGACGGCTCTACAGTTTTCCGCCAAGGATTCTTGGGCAACAGCTAGTAGATAGGTCGAGTCTACTCCTCCGGAAAAGGCCACCAGGACTTTGTTGAAGGATTTTAATAATTTGATGAGTTGAGCTTCTTTTTCACTTGCTGCTTCAATTACTTGTTTTTCCATGCTTAATTGATCCCTTCCTCCTTTCCTATTCTACCTATTGGATAAATGGCTGTCAAAGGAGCTTTAATAAAATATCAAAAAGAGCAGAGGCGGCCTTTTTACCCCCCTGCTCTCTATCTCACGTTTGAAGCTCCAAGTTCGTTATAAAATTAACCGTTCTTCCACGAGACCCCAAATCCACCTCTAGGGTATTTCCAGTTAATGTTGCCAAAAGGACATCCAATCAGACATGTGCCACACTCTAGGCACCCTTCGTACCCCACAGATATGCGTTTTTCCTCTTCATCCCAATCATAAACATGGGCTGGGCAAAAGCGTGTACAAGGTTTGTCTTGACACTGCTTTAAGCAGACATTAGGATCATTGATCTTAATGTGATTTAACTTATCGGTATTAAAGCGTACCAAAAAAAGTTTATCATCTAATTTCATAACAGCGCCCTCCATGCCCCATAGA